>JBCBGR010000020.1:0-17141 GCA_038526555.1 Pseudomonadota bacterium | reverse complement strand
GCGACCGATTTCGAACACGAGTTCGGTCCTCGCCTATCTGGATGAGGCAGCGTCGCACGCTCGTGGTGAGAATTTCCAACGTATCCTCGCGGCGATCATGATTGCAGCCGGGCTAGCCATCGCGGCGGGTATGACGGTGTCCATCCGGATTGCACGATATTTTAGTCGCCCCATCAAGACACTGGTTGACGAAGCCGGACATATCAGTCGTGAAGATTTTGGCCGTGAATTGAAAATTGAGCACCATGATGAGATCGGCGATCTCTTTGCAGCCTTCAATGAAATGAGCCGGAATTTGTCCAAGGGCCGTGAGGCGATGCAGCTCGCGAATGAGAATGAGATCGCGCGTTTGGAAGCTGAGAATGCCAGTCAGGCCAAGAGTGAGTTCCTGGCCAATATGAGTCATGAAATCCGGACGCCCATGAATGGTGTGCTCGGTATGGCGCAGCTGCTGAGTTTGGGCGAACTGACGCCAGCGCAAAAGCAGCAGGTGGATATTATTCTGCGCTCTGGCGAGGCGTTGATGACCGTCATCAATGATATTCTCGACTTCTCGAAACTCCAGTCTGGTCAGTTGAACATTGTCCCGGAACCGTTCGAGCTTCGCGATACGGTTGACGATGTGATGGCGCTTCTGGGTCATACAGCACGAGCGAAAGAACTTGAGCTCATCGGCGATATGCCGATTGATGTGCCGTCTCAATTGGTGGGCGATGAAGGTCGTATTCGCCAAATCCTCATCAATCTGATCGGGAATGCCATCAAGTTTACGCAGACCGGTTATGTCCGATTGAAAGTGAGTTCTGCGCCCTTTGATCCGCAGAGTGCGAGCGTTCGCATTCGGTTTGATGTTGAAGATACAGGGATCGGTATTGCCGCTGACAAACTCTCGCGCATCTTCAATCAGTTTGAACAAGCAGACAACACGACCACACGCCAGTTTGGTGGAACGGGGCTTGGTCTGTCTATCAGTCAGCAATTGGCGGAAGCGATGGGCGGTGCTGTGTCTGTGACGTCAGAGCTCGGCAAAGGATCGGTCTTCACCTTCCAGATCGACCTAGCTGAGACAGAGTTAGCGGGTCGTCCAAAGTCGGAACCCTCACAAACTCTGATCAAGAGAACACCCATCCTGATCGTTGATGATTTGGAACCCAGCCGGAACATTCTGTGCCAGCAGTTGGAGCGCTTCGGCGCGTCTCCTGTCTGCGTTGGCGATATGCAAAGCGCCATCAATGTCATGCGCCGTGCCCACAGTCATCACGACTTCCGGTTCCCGCTCGTGATTGCGGACCATCATTTGGAAGCGCAGACAGGCCTAGATTTCGTCAGGGCTGTTCGCGCAATACCCGAGATTTCAGATACGTCGATTGTTGTGACAGCGGCAGCGAATGCGGACACGATTTCGGAAGACTACGCAGCGCTCGGTGTGAAGGATATCATCGAAAAACCCTATCCGACGCAGAGCATGACCGAGATTGTTCTGTCTCATATCAAACAGCCTTCTGCGCCAGTTGTGATCACGTCAGTGAATGCGAAACCTCTGCAGCCAGATGAACCATCGCAATTTCAGAATGAAGTAACGTTACCCAAAATCCGGGTGCTCGCCGCTGACGATAATGCTGCGAACCGTATGGTCTTGTCAGAAATGCTGAAGGGCGATGACTATGACACGCTGATTGTTGACGGCGGTGAGGCGGCTGTGAATGCGTTTAAGCAGCGTGAGTTTGATATTGTGCTGATGGATGTCTCCATGCCGGGCATGAGCGGGTCAGAAGCCATGTCTTTGATGCGTTTGCTGGATAAACGCCCTAAGCCAGACCGAACCCCTATCATTGCTGTCACAGCGCATGTGATGAATGCGGACAAGCAGCGCTTTTTGGAAGAAGGCTTTGACGATCATCTCGCCAAACCGATCTCGCGGCAGGAGCTTTACGACGTCGTCGCGCGCTGGACACAGAAGGATGTGACGAAAGCAGCTTAAGTCTTCGTGGCATCGGCCTCTATTCTGACAAATTTTCTGCCAAATTTAGCGTGATTGCTGTGATTGTGCCTCTTGCCCCAAAGGGTCCCATTTGCCACATGCGCACCTTACGCTAACTCCGGATATCTGACCGATGCCAACCTTGACTTTCCCAGATGGTGCCTCCCGTGACTATGATAGCGGCGTCACGGCACTGGAGGTCGCGAAGTCTATTTCTTCCGGCCTCGCCAAAAAAGTCCTGGCGGTGAAGCTCGACGGCGAGTTGCTAGATGCGACCCGCCCGATTGAGCAGGACGCCAAGATTGAACTGGTGACAGCCCAGGATCCGGAAGGTCTGGAGATGATCCGTCACGACGCGGCGCATGTCATGGCTGAAGCGGTGCAGGAGCTATTCCCCGGCACACAGGTCACCATCGGTCCGGCGATCGAAAATGGATTCTATTACGATTTCTATCGCGAAGAACCGTTCAGCAGTGATGATTTCGCCGCTATTGAGAAGAAGATGGCGCACATCATCAATCGCAATGACAAATTCGAGCGGATCGAAATGCCGCGCGACGAAGCGATCAAACTGTTCAAAGATTTGGGCGAAGACTTCAAAGTCGAGCTGATTGAAGACCTGCCCGAGGATGAGGTGCTGTCTGTTTATAAGCAAGGCAAATGGTTTGATCTGTGCCTCGGCCCACACCTGCCCAGCACAGGCAAGATCGGCAAGGCCTTCAAGCTGATGAAGGTCGCGGGGGCTTATTGGCGGGGTGATAGCAATAATCAGCAGCTGCAGCGTATTTACGGGACGGCTTGGGCCACTCAGGAAGATCTTGATGCGCACCTCAAGCAGCTTGAAGAAGCCGAAGCGCGCGATCACCGCCGTTTAGGCAAACAGCTCGAACTCTTCCATATGCAGGAAGAGGGGCCGGGCTCCATCTTCTGGCACCCCAAGGGCTGGATGCTCTTCCAAGGTCTCATCGCCTATATGCGCCGTCGTCAAGAGCAGGCTGGGTATGTTGAAATCAACACGCCGGATTTGCTGGACTATGGTCTCTGGGAAACATCGGGCCATGCCGAAAAATTCGGCGAGAACATGTATTCCATGACCATGCCGGATGAGCGTAAATATGCGCTCAAGCCCATGAACTGCCCCGGCGGTTTGCAGGTCTATAATTACGGTCAGCGGTCTTACCGCGAATTGCCTTTGCGGATGGCGGAGTTTGGTAAGGTCCATCGTTATGAGCCATCTGGCGCGCTGCACGGCTTGATGCGTGTCCGACACTTCACGCAAGACGATGCCCATGTGTTCTGCACACCGGAACAGTTGCAGGAAGAATGCGTGACGATCTGTGATCTCGTGCTCGATATCTACAAGGATTTCGGGTTCGAAGATGTACGGATTAAGTTCTCGGACCGTCCGGAAAATCGCCTTGGCGACGATGATGTCTGGGATAAGTCCGAAGCCGCTTTGAAGCACGCTTTAGAGTCGACAGGCCTGCCTTACACAATCAACCCTGGCGAAGGTGCGTTTTACGGACCGAAGCTCGAGTTTGTGCTGCGCGATGCGATCGGTCGCGACTGGCAATGCGGGACATTACAGGTCGATTTCAACCTGCCGGAGCGATTTGATTTGTCCTACATTGGCGCGGATGATCAGCGTCATAAGCCCGTGCTTCTCCACCGCGCCCTATTCGGCTCGCTGGAGCGGTTCACAGGCATTCTGATTGAGCATTATGCGGGTAAGTTCCCGCTCTGGCTCTCGCCGGTTCAAGTCGTTGTCGCGACTATTACAGGTGATGCCAATGACTATGCCGAAGAGGTTGTCGAACAGATGAAGGCCGCAGGCCTTCGCGCTGAACTCGATATCCGTAATGAGAAGATCAACTACAAAATCCGGGAACTGTCAGCCGACAAGAAAATCCCTGTAATTGCTGTGGTGGGTCGTCGTGAAGCCGAAGACGGCAAGGTGGCCTTGCGTCGCCTCGGTTCTCAGGGTCAAGAAATTCTCACCCTGGAAGAGGCCATTGAGACCTTATCTCACGAGGCAAAAGCGCCAGATCTGAAACGCTAGGTGGGTTGATGGCCTCCGGCGGTTGGCTTGATAAGCTTGTCAGCTTCTGGCTGTTTTTCTGGTTCGCCTTTATTGCGGTCTACATCCATTTTGGCGGGCTCGCCTTTGCCGGGCTCGCCATCCTGTTGGGACTGGTGGGTTGGGCGGTCTGGTTCGGGCAAAGGCCTGCTTTCAAAGCGTATGATCTGCTTCGACCAACGATCTGTTTTGCCATCTTTTTTATCTGGCTGGGACTTAGCGGGTTTTGGAGCGGGGTTGGTCCGCAAACGGCCATCAGACTCGCAGCGCAGGTCGCGCTCTCCATTTCGATACCCGTGCTCATTCTCTCCCGATCCGTTTGGACGCAGAAACTCTTGTCGCACCTCCTGATGGCCATGGCACTCGGCGGAGCTGCTGTTCTCGCGCTCGATGTGGCGGCCGGCTATGGCATCAACACCTTCCTCGACCCGCTGGGGCCGGATGGAGACCTTAATAAACGCCAGAGTGACGCTGAGAAGAACATCGGACGCGGGCATGTGGTTTACGCGCTGCTCGCGCCCGTCCTCATCGCTCTTTTTGCGACCCGTCTGCCGCGTAGTCGCTGCGGACCCGTCATTGTGGTGTTTCTGGCGTTAGTGTTGATTGGGACGATGCTCAACCGCCTCGCCGTTGTGCCGATTATCTTGATGGGAGGCTGTGTGTTCATGGTGGTGGGCTATCGCTATCCGCGCTGGGGCTTGCGCCTCTCCTTGGGCACCTTGGCCGCGTCCATATTGTTTGCGCCGCTGGTCGGGATCGCCGCCCGCGCTTTTGGTCCTCAACTGATGGTGCAGTTGCCGATGAGCTGGGACCACCGCCTGCGCATGTGGGATTATAGTCTTGCACGAATTGCGGAAGCGCCACTGACTGGAAAAGGTCTCGATAGTTCGCGCAATCTGCAAGACGATTTCACAACGCGGATTGGGGTCGACATCCCGTTCATATCGCTTCACCCGCACAATATCGGCCTTCAGACCTGGCTGGAAACAGGGTTGATCGGCGCAGTGATCCTGACCCTCGCCATTGGGCTACTCTACAATCCGCTTCGGCACTTAAGCGGCGATATGGCGTGGCGGTCTTCCGCACTCTCCGGCACCATCATGGCGATTGCTGTTGCTGGCGCAGTGACAGTCGGCGCGTGGCAATATTGGTGGTGGGGCCTGATTATGATTACCCTGTCTCTGATCCTGCTCATCCCCCAGGAGCAGCGCCTGCAACGCGACAACCTGTTTGATCGCGATCCGGGTTGATGATGCGGTTCGGCATCACGGTCGTCATGGTCTCTTATCAGACGGGGCCGTATTTACTGGATGCGCTCAAAGCCGCGGCGGTTGATCCGGACATCACAGAAATCATTCTCGTCGATAATGGGAACTCATCCGAAGATCGAAAGAGACTGCATCACGTAGCGATCGAATTAGGTCGTGTGCGCCTCTTGCAAGGTCATGGCAATGTCGGCTTTGCGAAAGCGTGTAATTATGGCGCGGCCCTCGCGCAGACCACACACTTACTGTTCTTGAATCCCGATGCCGTGATTGAGGTCGGCGCTGCCAAAGCAATGCAGGATGCAGCGCAATCCCTCTCATCACCTTGGATCGCGGGCGGTTTGATCGTTGATGATCACGGCAACGAACTACGCGGCAGCCGCCGGGGCGTTTTGAACCTTCGCTCCGCCCTCTCCGCGTTCACTCCTCTGCATCGCTTGCCAAGAATGCCCAAATTCAATCGGCAGGATGAGCCATTGCCATCCGCGCCGACACCGACCCCGACGACCAGCGGAGCCATGCTCATGACAGACCGAGCCTCTTTCCTAGCGTTGGGCGGGTTTGACGAAGGCTATTTTCTCCATGTTGAAGATATCGCGCTCTGCCGCACGGCCAGAGATTTGGGGGGTGATGTGGTCATCGTCTCACAAGCCCGCGCATTACATCATGGCGCGACGTCGAACGTCTCAAATTGGATGGTGGAATGGCACAAGCTACGGGGTTTTCTGCGCTATTTCTGGACGGACAAAAGTGCGATGGCACCCGTCAAAACCATACTAATCGCGCCTTTGATTGCCGGAGCTATATTCGGGCGTGCTCTTTGGAAGAGCGTGAAGCGCTAGATCATTATAGGTTGGTTTGCGAGGTCCACGCGTCCAGTTGCGCTTGTGTGCAAGTGTCCGTTTTCAGGATCGTCAGTTCGAGGTCCTGTCCTTTGGCATAGTTTAAACCGCCAACATTTCTTAAAACGACAGCGCACTGAGGCGTTTCGTTTCCATAAGTGAGTTCTTCATATGAATGGCTCCCCCTGCTTAGGATGAGAATGTCACCGACTTGCGTGTCTCGCGTCAGCTTCGTCCGTGTCCCAGCCAGAAAGACGAGCGAGGGTTCCCTGTAATCTGGCGAGACCACGGTTGAACCGTCTGGGATAAAAGCCATTAATCTGGGCGAAAGATCGAGCAGGGGGCTTCTTGACAGTCCACCAAAGCCAACCCCCAGAACAATGGCGGCAACGAAGAGCGCTGAGTGCTCTTTTTTCCGATAGAAAAGTATCAGCATGATCAAAGTGGCAACAACCATCACACTGCCAACAGAAATAGTCGCCCATGGCCGCGCGACGTCTAACAAAGATAAGGCGACCCCTGCTGATAAGATGACACCCACAATCAGCGCAGTGGCAAGGCCGACCCAGCGTATTTTTATTCCCTCCAATCGCACCCAAGCCGCGCCTGCCAATAAAGCTAGAGCCGGGTAAAGCGGCAGCGTGTAGTGCGGGAGCTTGGTCGGGACGAACTCCAAGATGAGCCACATGGGAACCAGCCAAGAAAGCAGTAGTCGCACCTCAGGATTCACCCTCTCCCGCCACGCGAAAAGCGCCGCCATCGGCAACGCAAGAACCCCCGGCCAGAGCATTCCCAGTGTTGTCAGCAAGTAATAGCCCGGCGGTCCGCCATGGGTTTCCTGAGCACTGCCAATCTTGCTGCCGAAATCATCCCCTAGAGACGTGGCAAAGAACGCGCCGTCTGTGCGTATGCCAATGGCGATAAACCAAGGCAGGGTAATGAGTAGTGCGACAAAGATCGGGAGGGGTTTCATCAATCCATGAATTCGATCCGATGACCGCGTCCAGATCGCTTCTGTAATCAGCGCAAGTGCAGCCACACCAAGCAACACAGGGCCTTTTAGCAATGTGCCTGCGGCGAAACCGAGCCAGACCGGCCAAGCCTTTCGTGTCACGATCCCGTAAAGTACGACCGCCGACGCTCCGGCCAGCATCGCATCTGTTTTGGCAATATGGGCTTCAAAGACGAGCGAGACAGAGACGGCGAACAGTCCTGCGCCCAGAAAGGCTTCATGACGCCCGAACAACACCACCCCTGCCAAATAGGTCGCCCACACCGCAATGAGCGCGCCCAGAACACTGGGCAGGCGATGGGCCCAAACGGCGCGTTCGCCGCGTTTTACATCATCGAACTGTCCAGTAAGTGCAAGACTGCCATATTGCGCCCAATAGGACCCCGCAGGCTTTTTGTGGCGGGCATCGTCTTGGAAACGAATATCAACCAGGTCGCCCGTTTCGACCATTTGCACGGTCGCTTGCATGTAGCGGCTCTCGTCTCGGTCAATCGGTGGCAGTGTCGCGAGACCGGGCAGGAACGCGATCAACCCGATCAGGGTAAGTAGGGCGAGGTCACGCCAGCGTGTCGAACCAGTCTCAATCACAGTCACGCCCATGACGTGAAGTGAAAGGCGGAGCAAGTCTCACCTGCTTCTAGGTCCTTGCCGAAGTGAGACCTGACTGCCACATCGCTCCCATGACAGAAACCGTCAAACCTGCGCTGGCCGTTGTGCTGCCTGCCTATAATGAGTCCGGCAATTTGGGGCCGCTCATTCAGGAGATTGATGCGGCGCTCTTGGATGTGCCGCACGAAATTCTTGTCACTGATGATGGGTCCACAGACGATACGCAGGCTCGCCTGATCGCGTTGAAAGCAGATTACCCGCAACTCCGCGTTCTGGCCCACAACGCTAACGCAGGACAATCACGCGCCATCCGGACCGGAATTATGGCGGCCCTAGCGCCTGTTATTGCTACGCTCGATTCTGACGGACAGAATGTGCCTGCTGATATTCCGGCCCTGTATGCGCAGCTCACCCGTGCGGACGCGCCTGAAACGCTTGCCATGGTCGGCGGCCGCCGAGCGAAACGCAAAGACACCTGGGCCAAGCGAATGGGGTCCAAAATCGGGAATGGGGTCCGTAAGCGCCTGCTCAATGACGAGGCTGATGATACGGGCTGCGGTTTGAAAGTCTTCCGCCGCTCCGCCTTTCTGGAACTTCCATATTTTGATCATATTCACCGCTACTTGCCAGCGCTCATGCTGCGTGAGGGCTATTCCTGCGAATATCGCGATGTCGCGCACCGGGAACGCGGCGAAGGGGAAAGCAAATATACGAATTTTGGGCGGTTAAAGGTCAGTTTGGCCGATTTGCGGGGGGTACGCTGGCTCAATAGCCGCGCCCGGTCGCCTCAAGGGTACAAAGAGCTCTAGAGAATTAGACGCTGAAGTTTTACGCGTCCTTAACTCTGATGCGCGCACAGTAAATGCTAATTAACCTTCGTTTTTCGGGAGGTCATGATGCGTGCTCTGACCGTTTTTCCGCTGATGACTGTCCCAGTCGTCGTTTACAACATCTTGGCTTTATCGGGTCAGGCCTTTTCCAGCGTGGACGCGATGCGGCTCCGACTGGATACGGATTTCTTGAGCATTCCTATGTCCAGCGGCGTCATCTGGTCCATTACGCCGGGCCATGCGCTCACAGCGCTTGCGCTCGTTTGCCTGTTTTTTGAGCTGATTAAATCGACTGGCACAGGGCGTGCAGCGGTGATGAACCATGCCTTTTCGCTCGTCCTCTTTGTGCTCTGTCTGGTTCAGTTTTTGCTGATGCCCGCCTTTGCAACGTCCGTCTTTTTCCTGATCGGAACCATGGCGCTGCTCGATGTGCTAGCCGGATTCATGGTCACGATTGCATCTGCGCGGCGGGACTTTGGCGTTGATGCGGCCTTTGCCGACTAGTCTGTGGGCAAGGCGTCTTTACATACGCAGACGGCAGACCCCGCGAAATCATTACCGTCCATTGAACCCGCTTGGCTCAGCAAAGCGCTAGAGCTCGCAGGGGCTTTTGCCTTTGAAATGGGCGAGGATGGTCATCTGGATTTCGCCCATCGAGAGACGCTTGAAATCTTCCTGAACGCCCCAGAAGGCACACTGAAAACGCATCAAGCCGCATGGAATGCGCGCCTATCAGAAGCCGACGCACGCATACGCAAAGCTGCCATTGCGTCTCTGACAATGGACGGTGCGCAATACCGGATCGATTACCAAATGACCGATGATGCGGGGCAATCACGGCCTGTTCGCGAAATCGGCGAAGCACTGGCGAGTGCCGATGGGCGCGCGACATTCATCCGCGGCGTTCTCATTGATCAGTCCGATGCCCGGCATGATCCGCTGACGGGGCTGCCTAATCTTACCCGTCTGGAAGAGACGGGGTCCATGCTGGGCGATCTGGGTCAACGCATCGGCTTGCCTGTGCATCTGCTGCGCCTTCGCTTGCGCAACCTGGACACGCTTGTTGAGACCTTTGATCCGGAACTGCGAACACTGCTCCTGAAAAAGGCTGGTGCGCGGATCAAAGAGGCGCTGCGCTCCCCCGATCTGGCGTCCCGTGTCAGCGAGACAGATTTTGCCGCTGTGACACTGAATTCTGATCCTGATACACTAGGCCTGCGGTTGCGGGCCGCTGTGACGGGTGAGCCTTATGAAACACGGTTTGGTCCCCTATCTTTGGAAGTCGACGTTGCACGCACGCCCCTCAAGACCGTGCAGTCCGCCCTCGCGGATACGCTCTCAAAACTTTCCGGAGACGTCCGACCCGTTTCACAGGATATGGAATGGCCGACTGTCGAGGAAGCCGTCGCGCAAAACCGTCTCTCACTCGCCTTTCAACCCATCGTTCGCGCTTCGGACCAGAGCCTGCATCATTTCGAAGCGCTACTGCGCATTCAGGCGGAGAATGGCCATGTGGTCAGCGCCTTTCCCTTTATCGTACAGGCTGAAGATCAAGACGAAATCCATGCGTTGGACCGCCATGTGCTTGATCTGGCGGCTGAGCATCTCCGTCAAAATCCTGACCTTCATCTGGGCATCAACGTCTCGGCTGGTACAGTCGGCGATAAGGCGCACAGCGCCGCCTACGTTCAAGCCTTGTCCGATCTGGGCGTGATGACGAAAAGGCTGACACTGGAACTCACGGAAACGCTCGCCGTCGATGATCCTGACTTGGCCAAAGCTTTTTCTGCGAACGTCAGAGAACTCGGCTGCCAGTTTGCCGTCGATGATTTTGCCTCTGGCCACACAAGTTTCCGCAATCTTCTGGCGGTTGAAGCGGACGCCATCAAAATGGATGGCAGCTTGGTACGCGGCGTTGCGCTGGACGAAAACAAGCAAGCCTTTATCCGCGTGATGGTCGATCTCGCAGCGACATTTAACGTCGAAACGGTCGCTGAGATGGTGGAAGATCGGGCGGATGCGAACATGCTGACCCGTCTCGGCGTGACCTACCTGCAAGGCTATTATTTCGGGCGACCCACATCTGAGCCGATTTGGATAGGACCCTCGCAAGGTTCATGACGTCGCCAACGCGCCGTGCTAGGCGTGTCGATAATGCGAGAAAGCGCGGACACTTTAGAGAGCTTTTACGCCGCGCCCTTAGGGCGGATGGCGCAGCGAATGGTGCTACGCCGTTTGCAGTCTCTCTGGCCTGACTTGGCAGGCAATAATGCGCTGGGTTTTGGCTATGCCGCGCCGTTTCTGGACGCCTACAGGAAAAGTGCGAACCGGATTGTGTTTGCTGCGCCAGCAGAGCAGGGCGCGATTGCCCATCGCTCCTCGCGGGGTGTTATGGCCTGCGTGACCGATGAGACGCGACTTCCCTTTTCAGACGCCACCTTCGACCGGGTGCTCTGTGTCCATGCCTTTGAAGAAGCGGATGATCTGCGTGGCTTATTGCGTGAGCTTTGGCGCGTGACTCAGCCGGAAGGCCGGATCGTCGTCGTTGCCGCTGGGAGGTCAGGACTCTGGTCGCGTATGGATCATTTGCCTTTTGGGGCGGGGCGTCCCTTTTCGCGCGGGCAGTTGCGGCGACGGCTTATACAGGCGGGCTTTACGCCGACCGTAGGAGCAGGGGCGCTTTACGGCCCGCCGCTATCAAGACTTTCTGGCGTCAAAATCGCGTATGGTTTTGAGCGGTTCGGCGAAACAGTCTGGCCGGGCTTTGCAGGGCTTGTGATGGTCGAAGGTGTCAGACGCCTTTATGTCGAACCGGATCGTCTGGAAGAGGCGAAAGTGCGCGCGCCATTATTCGGCACCTCTGCGCAACCTTCACTGGATCGTCAGTCATCCTCCAAATATAGGTGGCATGATGATGACACGGACAAACATCCCTCATGAGTGACAATCCCGATCTCGAACGCGTTCGCCGCGATATTGATCGCGTGGACCGCGCGATGCTTGATCTGATTGCGGAGCGTCTGGCGTTGTCTGCGGATGTGAGAAAGGCCAAGGCGGGGGCGAAGCTGTGGCGACCGTCGCGTGAAGATAGCCACGTGGCAGACCTTGTCGCGATGGCAGGGGAGACCAACACGCCGCCCGCTCTGATTTCCCGGATTTGGGCCGAACTGATGAGTGCGTCCATCTCGGTTCAGGGCTCAACGCGTCTGCATTTTGCGCTCGAAGGCGACACACGGGCGAACCTGTCACTGATCCGCGACCGATTTGGGGGGAGCCTGCCCTTATCGTCCTATCCCACTAGCAGCGCGGCGCTCGCCGCCGCTTACGGTGATGCCGAAGGGATCGCCGTCGTACCAGCCCCCGGCGGCATGACCAATTGGTGGACAGCGCTCGCCCCGGGCGGGGCCATGCCGGATTTCAAGATTGTGGCGTCGCTCCCGCGCATTGGATCAGATGACTGGCCGCAAGCCGTGGCGGTCGCCGCCATAGACCTCAACTTTGATTGGACGGGATTTCGGGTGCTCTGCGTGAGCGAACAGCCACTGGATGGAACGCTACGTGCAGAGAGTGGCGATATGCGCCTTTATGAATTGAGCGATACTGCAAAGGTCGATAAGGCCTGCGTGATTGGCATTTTGCCCGCGTCTGTTGCTGCTGCCTGAAGGCTCTTCTCATGTCTTTTGATTCCCTTCTGGTTGTTGGTGCGGGCCTGATCGGCAGTTCGATTGCCCGGGCGGCCAAGCAGAAAGCGGGTCTTAATAAGGTCTGGGTCGCCGACCGATCCGCCTCTGTTATTGAAGCGGTCGAGCGTCTCGGTTTTGCGGATGGCGTGGCCGAAGGGTCTGCCCATCATTTCGCGGCTCAGGCTGATCTGATCATTATCTGCGTTCCGCCTGGAAAGATTGCGGATATCGCGGCAGACCTTTTACCCTTTATGAAAGCAGGTTCGGTGCTCTCTGATGTCGGGTCCGTGAAAGGCTCCGTCATTAAGGCGGTGCGCCCGCATTTACGTGACGATGTCTCTTTCATTCCCGGTCACCCGATTGCGGGCACAGAGTTTTCGGGGCCTGAAGCCGGGTTTGCAGAACTGTTTGAGAACCGCTGGAATATCTTGCTGCCGCTAGATGAAAATGATCCCAGTCTAGAACCGCTTACCGCGTTCTGGGAAGCGCTCGGCGCGCGCGTGGCCCATATGGATGCGGATCGGCATGATACGGTGCTCGCCACCACCAGTCATGTTCCACACCTGATTGCCTACACGCTTGTCGGGACAGCGGTCGACATGGAAACGGTCACAGGGGATGAGGTGGTCAAATTCTCTGCTGGCGGTTTTCGAGATTTCACACGGATCGCCGCTTCTGATCCTGTCATGTGGCGCGACGTATTCCTGACCAACCGGAAAGCGACGTTGGAGGTCGTGGACCGCTTCATCGAAGATCTCACGGCGCTGAAGCGCGCGATCCGCTGGTCAGAGGGCGATACTTTGCTCGATCATTTTGCCAAGACTCGCGATATTCGCCGCCGGATCATTGAATCAGGGCAAGATGAACCAAGTTTTGGCCGAAGTGATCAGGGGACAGACAGTGACCAAGGGACCGATCAAGACCCGGATTAGGCCTCATTCGCCGCTGACCTCATCGGGAATGAGTCCTTCTTTCGGCAAGATCGGTTCGCGCTCCGCTTCATCATCACCGCGTCCGCGTGCGAGCACAAGCAGATATTTCCCATATTCGCCAAGCACTAACCGAAACCGATCGCGGCGTTCCCACCATTTCGAATGCCAACCCGTTTTGACGGGAATAGACGTAATCTGAAGGCCAGGCATGGCATAGGACAGTTCCGCTTTTGCGCGCGGCATATGATAGGTCGACGTTACGAGAAGAACATGCTCATAGTCGTTGGCCTTCGCCCAAAGTGCCGTTTGCTGTGCATTCTCGCGCGTATCCAGCGCCACATAATCCAGGTCAATACAGCACTCGGCTAAGGTCTCGGAAACACCCATCAGATTGGCGACAGCGGCGTTTTCAAGGCTGGGATTAACGCCAGAGACAAACACACGTGCACCGAGGTGGGCTTCGAGCAACTGACCGCCCATCTCCAAACGCCCACCGCCACCGCCCGTAAAGACCACGATCCCATTCGCTTCAGGGATGGTGTCAGGCGTGCTCAAGCTATCAGTGTGATTAGCATAAGTGAGAAAACCAATCGTGAGGCCGCCTAAGAGAAGGCTGATCAGGAACAGCAGAAGCCTTCGCCATCCTCGTCGGGGCTTTGACTGTGGGACCGTCTTACCCATCAGGCGCGCCGTCTTTCAAAGGCAAGCTGTCGCAACGCAGCCCAGCCGGCAGATAGGGCGCAGACGGCACAGAAGGCGAGGCTGAGTAGGCCCAGAGCGAGCAGATCAATCCCGCTATCAATCAGACCCCCTTGGGCAAGAGATCGCCAGCCGACAGTTCCACTCGCAGGGCCGAAGGACAGTATGAGCCACAAGACCAGCGCCAGTCCGGATCCGCAAAGCCCACCGATGAGCCCGCGCTTGGCCGCTTGGCCCACCATTAAGCCCGCGATGAACCGATCTGTTGCGCCCGCTTGTACGAGCACGTGGATAATGTCGCGCTGCGAGGCGAGGCTCGCGCGGGTTGCGAAAATACTGACGGCAGTCGCGGCAACGCCCACAAATGTGACCAAGCCGACACCCAGAAGAACAAGTCGCCCGACTGTGCGTTTCAGATCGGCTGAGAAACGGGAATGATCATCAATGACGCTGACTAGGCCTGCTTCTTCAAACTTTCGGGTCAGCACCTCTTGCGGGAGCTTGGCTTGCGCTTCGACCTGAATGACCCCCGGAACAGGCAAATCGTCGGGTAGGGCCGTGCCGCCGAGCCAAGGGCGGATGAGTGCACCGGATTGGGCGCGTGAGAGCGATTGGATTGAGGCTTCGGGCAGTGTCTCTCTCAAAACCTCAATCGCTCGCATCATTTCTGGCTCTCGCTGATACTCAGAACTGAGCATGATCTGCACTGTTGAGGTTTGAGAGAGCTGCGCGCTCCAGCGTTCCGACAGCCGATCTGCCCCACGCGAAAATAACAAAGCCAATGAGGCCAGAAAAGCCATGATAATCAGAACCAGCACAAGCGATCGTCCTTGCTCCGGTCTTGCAGGCAGCAAGGATTGCGGCGGCGGCAGTAGCGCGAGTGTTGGATCAGACGCACTCATGACGCCCCAAACGGGCCGAGGCCCTCTCCAATGATGCCCTCTGAGAGGTGAACGGTTCGCGCACTAATCTCATCGATCAAAGCCAGGTCGTGTGTCGCAATCAAGACCGTCGTGCCCATCCGGTTCATTTCAGAAAACAGTCGCAGCAATCGCGCGCCCATATCTGGATCGACATTGCCCGTCGGTTCATCGGCAATGAGCAAATCCGGTTTATTGATCACGGCGCGCGCAATGGCACAGCGTTGTTTCTCGCCGCCGGACAGCGTTGGGGGGAGGGCGTGCATGCGATGACCCAGCCCCACCCAGTTGAGCAGCTCATCCACGTCAGGCCGATAATCCGCCCGGCTCATCCCGGCGACGCGCAAGGGCAGGGCGACATTCTCCCAGACAGAGAGATGATCAATGAGCCGAAAGTCTTGCAACACGACCCCAATCCTGCGGCGCAATATTTGGAGCTGCGCGGGTTTCAGCGCTGAGAGGTCTTCCCCGAAGAGATGAATAAGGCCGCGTGAAGGTTTCAGATTGAGATAGCAGAGCTTCAAAAGGGTCGATTTACCCGCCCCCGACTCGCCTGTTAGAAAGGTAAAACTGCCCGGTTCCAACGACAGGTCGACGCCCGATAGAACTTCCTGACCACGGCCATAGCGCAGACCGATTCGTTCGAGTTTAAGGGTTGGCGGTGTCGGATCGCTCATAATCAAGCGTCCAACCTGCCCGAAAGGACTAAACAAGCCGATAAAATGCGTGCGGCCAGTGGAATGATGCGGGGCTTTTGCATTCGTCTGGTTCGTTCGCTGGACAATCCGAACGCTCTGGTCAAGAACATCCCACAATGGGACTGATGACAGTCTGTCAGGATTGGGGACATAAAGGCATCGTGACACGCCGAAACCCACTTCGCGGAAGCTTAATCGCCACCGGGAGCTTTGTTGCCAGATGAGCGACTTTGTTCTCATCTGCCCGCAATGCGATACGCGTTATAAGGCGCAGGTCAGCGATTTTGAGCCTGAAGGCCGCGAGGTGCGCTGCGCTCGCTGTTCTTTCCGCTGGTATGTTCCCGCGCAGCGTCGCGCTGCCGCCCCAACCGCCGATGCTGACCAACTCGCGCTTCAGGATAATCAACAGATCGACCCCGTTGATCCCGTTCCTCTGACAAGCCCGATAGAACCCGCAGAGCCGAAGGTCTTTGGTGGATCACCAGGCCCCGCTTCAAAGACCTCCAAACCACAGAAACCAAAACTGCCTCGCAAACCTGCCGCGCCAACGATTGGGGCCGATGTGATGATGCGAGATAAGGCGGATCGGGAGAAGCTGGCCAAACGCCGTCGCACGATCCGGATTATCTGGGCGATCCCGCTTATTCTTGTTGTGCTCGCCGCGATCATCGCCTGGTTTAACCGTCAGGCGATTGTGAACCGCATTCCGCAAATGGCGTCTGTTTACCGGATGGTTGGCATCGAGGTGCGGGCTGGCGGGCTCGACATCGATCCGCCGGAAGCCCGAACAGTGCTGGTGGATGGCGCGCCTGTCATTCGTGTGGCGAGTACAGTGAGAAACCTGACACGCCGCGAAAAGACGGTGCCATTGATTGAGCTCTCACTCCACGATGTAGACGGGGCTGATTTGCTCCAATGGTATGTCGAAACCCAACCCGCGCAGATCGAAGGGCGAGGGACACTAGGGTTTGAGACCGTGATCACGGACCCGCCGACGGATGCGGTCAGTTTGCGTTACCGCTTTTCGCGGGATGATGGGCTGACAACAAACGGGTAAGTCAGCCAGCTTCAAAAGATTTTACGAAGCTGAGAATGACATATTGTGCTACTCTATGGGCCTCGTAGACTTCGTTAAATGTGGCTATAGCACTTCTTTCATGTGCGTAAGCATGTCTCCATTTAAATATGTTCTCATAATTTGCGACTAAGTCTGTCCTAAATCTTCGTTCTACTTTATTTGCATATATTTGGAGAAATTTATGAAAGGTCGTAGAGTTTTTTTTAACACCATGACCTGTCCATTCTTCAAGTCCGAAAAGTCTAGAGTATTTTCCGAGGTCCCCGATAGAAATTCGCGCATTTAGCCTTTTAAAGTTAGCTTCGACATAGTCCTTGTATTTTGGATGAAACTGACCAGCGTATGAAATGAGGGTGTCTTTGACTATTCCCTCATATGAAGCAGCAATTGTTACAGCAAACATTCCCGCAACTTCATTTCTTAATCTTTGATCTGCGCTAGAGGTCCCTTCAAGCTTAGAGTTTATGTCTCTTGAAAGGCCGCGTATATGCTGTAAGTTATTTGAAAGAAATTCA
>JBCBGR010000019.1:0-17595 GCA_038526555.1 Pseudomonadota bacterium | reverse complement strand
TGCTGAGCAGGCTTACGCAGCCGCATTTGCGCGAATGAATGTGGCTTACACCGATTACTTCCCGCGCCTTATTTTGAATGGCCAAGCCTCGCTTGTTGGCACATCGCTGGGTAATATTACCGGGCCGAACTCTTTCGGGTTCGGCGTAGGTCCCCAGCTGATTTGGGAGGGGATCGATCGTCCCGCGGTCACCGCGCGGCTTGCCACGGCGCAGGCTGACACCGATCGCGCGCTAGCGACATATCAGTTGACGATCCTTAACGCGCTGGAAGAAACCCAATCGCAATTTGCCGCCTTTTCCAATCAATCGGAGACGCTGTCCATTCTGGCGCTTGCCGAAGCGGATGTCCGCGAAGCGGTCGAACTGTCCCGTATTCGCTATCAGGAAGGGGAAGACGATTTTCTGGCCGTGCTCGACACAGAAGCCCGCCTGCTGGAAATCTCAAATGCAGCGCTGAACGCGCGGACAGCCATCTTTGCGAGCATGATTTCCGTCTATCAAGCGCTTGGTGCGGGTTGGGAATCTGACTAGATTTCGCTGCATTATTAGCGATGGATTTGGCGTTATTAGCCCCTCTCGCATGACGGGTTTATTACCGATTATCAATAAGAACGATAGGCGGAAAATCTGGCGTTTTGCGACATTGTCATGTTAACACTTCATCCATGTTAAACATGACGACGGCGGATGCGGTGCGCATTCGCTGGTTTGTCCCAAAGAAGAGTGCCATCCCATGAAAACCAAACTCTTGACCTGTGCCGCCACCTTGGCCTTTATCGTCGCCTGTCAACCGACGGCGGAAACAGAGGTCGCAGAGACGGTTGAAGCCGCCACGCCAACGGCTCAAGCGACGAGCGCCTCCGTTGAGCGTGAGCCAGTGGCTTGGGACCTGACGCGTCTCTTCCCAACGGTTGAAGCTTGGGACGCTGCGCGTTTGGAGATGCTTGAGCGGCTGGAGCCTGTGGCGGCTCAGGCTGACACGTTTGAGCCGAGCGCAAGCGCACTAGCTGATCTCTATGACCAAAACTCCGAGATGTTGTTAGACGCTTTCCGAATTGGCACTTATGCCTTCCTCGATGCGGATACGGATCTACGCGATGGCGACAAGCTCGCGCGCCGCGCCCAAGCGCAATCCATGTATTCGACCTTCGGTCAAGCAACGGCTTGGATTAGTCCGATGATCCTTGAAGTGGGTGAAGTACAGATCGAAGAGTGGATTGCGTCTGAGCCGCGGTTGGAGAAGCACGCCTTTGGTCTGCGCGAAACGCTACGATCTGCGCCGCATACACTGAGCCCGGAAGGCGAAGCGATGATGGCGGCGGCCAGTGTAGCCCTTGGCGGCGCGCAGCGCATTTACTCGCAGCTGAAGAATTCAGATATTCCTTGGCCGACCATTACGCTGAGCACAGGCGAAGAATTCCGCTTGGATGCGGCCGGGTATGTCAAAGGGCGGGCGGCTGAAAATCGTGAAGACCGCAAAGCTGTCTTCAAAGCCTTCTTTGAGACCTATCAACAATTTGAGAATTCACTCGGTGAATCGCTGGCCAGCCATGTACATGGACAAGTCTTTCGGGCCTCGCAGCGCAATTATGACTCCGCACTCGAATCCGCGCTCTCTAGTGATAACCTGCCGCGGGGTGTCTACGACACGTTGTTGAGTGAAGTGAATGCGGCCCTGCCAACGCTCCATCGCTATTTCAAACTCCGCGCGCGTATTCTCGGTGTTGAGGATTTCGGCTTCCACGATATTTACCCGAACTTGGTCGAAACGGACCAAGTCTTTGATCTTAAGCGTTCCGGTCAAATCACGGCTGCGGCGTCTGAAGAGCTGGGCGCGGACTATGTGCAGGACCTCTGCACCGCCATGGCGGGCACGTGGACCCATGCTTACCCGAGTGAGGGCAAGCGCAGCGGCGCTTACATGTCGGGCGCCGTCTACGATGTCGGCCCATTCGTGCTGCTGAACCACCAGGATACTTACGATAGCGCGTCGACCTTCGCCCATGAATGGGGCCACGCCATGCATACGATACTGGCGAATGAGGCCCAGCCTTTTGAAACGGCCCGTTACTCGACCTTTATCGCAGAAACGGCAGCAATCACGAAAGAAGTCCTCGCCCAGGAAAAGCTACTGAATGCAGCAGAAACGGAAGAAGAGCGTCTCTTCTATCTCGGCTATGCGCTGGAACAGATGCGCGGCACTTATTTCCGCCAAACACAGTTCGCAGAGTTTGAAGCGGCGATCCACGAGGCTGCCGAGAACGGCGAAGGCCTGACCGGCGCGCGGATGACTGAGATCTATACCGACATCTTCAACCGCTATTACGGGGTGGAAGAGGGCGTCACAGTGGTGCCAGATTCTTATAATCTGGAATGGGCTTACATTCCCCATTTCTTCTTCAATTTCTATGTTTACCAATATTCGACGTCACTGGCGGCGGCGGTCTATTTCGCCGATGAAATTCTCGAAGGTGATGAGGAGAAAATCGAACTCTATCTGAACATGCTGGAAGCAGGTGGGTCTGATCATCCTTACGACCTGATGCTGGAAGCCGGTCTCGATATGGCCAGCCCTGAGCCTTACCGCGCCGTGGAAGCGCGCATGATCCGGATTATGGATGAGATTGAAGCTATTCTGGATCGTCGCGAGACAGGCGCCGAAGCGCCCGCCCGGACGATTGTTCCGCTGACGAACCCTTGCGGTTCTGAGGAGAGCTAGAGCTTATAGCTCAGCCGATCTTGATCAAACGCTTATGATCCCCCAAACGAGGTTTGGGGGATTATTTTTTTGGGCAACTCACGTCGAGACATTCTCAAACTCCTAGGCGTTTCTGCGGCCAGTCTTGCGCTCACTATCGATAAGGTGAGCGCGCAAACGGGCTCTGACGGAGACATACTTGATGTCGCGATCATTGGCGCGGGCGCGGCAGGATTAACAGCCGGGTTTTTACTGGATCAAGCCGGGGCCAATTTTCGAATCTTCGAAGCGGACAACCGTTATGGTGGTCGCGCATTCAAGCGTGAGGGGTTTGCAGATTTTCCCCTCGATCTTGGCGGTGAGTGGATTCACACGAACAGTCGCGTTCTCAACAAACTCTCCGGTCAATCGGACGTTGAGAGTCTCGCGACTGAATACCTGCCTATGACGAGCGACGTCTGGGATGGCGAGAAGCTCTACAGCGAGAACCGCTACGCTAAAGGCTGGCGCAACGAATATCGGTTCATCGATACAACATGGTTCGATTTCTTTGATGCCTATATGGCGCAGGGAATCTTGGACCGTATCTCGCTAAATTCAATCGTGACTGAGATCGATTGCCGCTCAGATATATCGCGTGTTCAGTTAGCGACGGGCGAAACGATCCGCGCACGCCATGTGATTGTGACGGTCCCGCTCAATGTCCTGAAAGATGGCGATATTCGGTTTACCCCCGATCTATCGGACCGGAAAAAGAGAGCCTTGCAGGGCGCCATCATGCCGGATGGCTTTAAGCTTTTCTTGCGCATGTCAGATCAGTTTTATCCCGATCTCGTCCTGTTTGATCATGGCTATGAGACGCCCGAGTCTGAGATCATGTTCTACAATGTCTCGCTCGACAAACCGACCAATCAGAACATTCTTGGTTTTTTCGGTCATGGGGCGTTGGCGACGCCTTATGTACAGATGTCTGAGGCCGATATGGTCAAGGCGGCCTTGGACCTGTTGGACCAGCTCTATGACGGCGTCGCGACGCCAGCCTATGAAGACCATCTGCTTCAGAATTGGAGTCAAAGTCCATTCCCTCGCGGCACCTATTCCTTCTTTGATGGCGCCAGCCCAAGGACGCTTGGTCGGCCCATTGATGGGCGTATCCACTTTGCAGGTGAGGCCTACAATCAACGGTTTGACGGGGAATGGGGCTATATGCATGTCGCCGCGCGCTCGGCTTATGACGCCGTCAAGCAGATCGGCGGATAAGCCATGACAATCGGGCATTTCATTTGGACGGATCTGTCTACCTATGATGTGAGGTCCGCCAAGCGCGACTATGCTATGCTCTTCGGTTGGTCGTTTCAACGCTGGCGACGCTACGCTTTTGCCACGCTCGATAACGAAACTGTCGCCGCAGTTTTCCGAATGCCTAAGCGCCTGGCCAAGATGAAAATGCCTTCGTTCTGGATGTCTTACATCCATGTTGAGAGCGTTGAAGAGACAGTCGCCAAAGCGAGCGCGCATGAGGGTGCGATCATTGAAGTCCAGCCAGAAAAGTTTGGCAGTAATGCCAAAGTCGCGCTGATCCGCGACCCTTCCGGGGCCGGGTTCACTGTCTATGAAGGTCCAGAGATAAAAACGCCGCGCGACAAACCGGGGGTTGTCGTGCAGCGATACCACCACTTGCCCGGTATCGACCTGATCCAGTCTTTTTATTCGGACCTGTTCGGCTGGCGTTTTGAAAAGACCTCAAATTCGCCTTGGTCCACTTATGATATTTTGCACGCTGATGGAGAGCGGATCGCCATCGCTGAAGAAGTGCCCGAAGCTATTTGCGGCACCTTCCGATATTGGATGCCCTGTTTTCGGGTGGGTTCAGCGTTCAATGTTCAGAAAACGCTCCGGTCGATCAAGGGTGGCCTCAGATGTGAACTCATGGCTGGAAGATTGATCCTTGAGGATCGCCAGCAAGCCCATTTCATGATTGAGAGTGCGTCTGATCATGTCGAAGAAGGATGATCCAATGAGTACACGCCGTGATGTTTTGAAGTCTGCGCTGGTGACCACAGCCGCGCTAAGCGTGCCTATGACGGGCCATGGTGCATCTGACAGTGCGTCAGCAATAAAGCCTGCTCCCGTCCTGCCTGACCCGATCTCCAACGCGGAACGTCAAGTCCGCATCGAACGGGCGCAAGCACTGATGCAACGATCAGATGTCGCCGGAGTCGTCATCGAAGCGGGCACGTCCATGCTCTATTTCTCGGGCTTGGCCTGGCGTCAGGCGAGCCGGCTCACAGCGCTTGTCATCCCGGCATCGGGAGCCCCCGCCATTGTCGCGCCCGCCTTTGAAGAGGGGAAGTTGCGGGAACTGATGGTCATGGAGATGGAAGTCCGCACTTGGCAGGAGCATGAAAGTCCCTTCAAACTCGTCGGCGGTGTTCTGGATGACCGTAACGTTACGGGGTCTATCGCACTGGAAAGAACAGCGCGTTTCTTTGTGGCGGAAGGTCTGAGAGCAGATGTGCCCAGCCGAGAGATTGTCTCCGCTGTGCCGATTGTCTCGGCGCTCCGGCAAATCAAATCTGCGCGTGAAATCGGGCTGATGCAGGCCGCGAACGATATCACCATGGCGGCCTATCGGGAGATTTATCCGAAGGTCGAGGTCGGTATGACGGGGTCAGACATTCGCGACATGATGAATGCAGCGACGATTGCGCGAGGGGGTACGCCTGTTTTCGCACTGGCGCTGATCGGACCTGCGAGCTCCTACCCGCATGGGTCGAAGAAGGTTCACACGGTCCAGGAAGGCGAGATCATTCTGATGGATTGTGGCTGCGACGTGCATGGCTACAAATCAGATATTTCCCGTACCTGGGTGCATGGCAGCCCGAATGCTGAACAACGCCGCGTGTGGGACACGGCGCGTAAGGGCCAAGACATTGTCATGGAGATGGCGCAGCTGGGCTCAACCTTTGGGGCGATCGATGATGCCGTGCGTGCCTATTATGAAGGAGAAGGCTGGGGGCCTGATTATGCGACGCCCGGCCTGTCTCATCGTACCGGTCATGGCATTGGCATGGATGTCCATGAGGACCAGTTTGTTGTTCGCGGCAATCAAACGCCGCTCGCGCCCGGCATGTGTTTTTCTAATGAGCCAGGCATTTATCTGCCGGGGCGTTTCGGAGTCCGAACAGAGGATTGCATGTTCATGACCGAGGAGGGGCCACAGCTTTTCACTAGCCGTGCGCCATCGATCGATGATCCCATGGGGTAGGGCTTTAGCTGTCTAGGTGACCTTATTCCGAACGCTATATTTCGGGTCAGAATAGGCTTCCGTTTTCAGAATATCTTCCAACGCTTCGAGGGTCTTCCACACTTCTGCATAAGACAGGAAGAGCGGTGAAAGGCCAAAGCGGATCGTGGAAGGCGGGCGAAAATCCGTCTTGTGACCGCGGTCTGCCAAGGCCCGTGAAATCTCATAGCCAGACGAATGGCTGAGGCTGACATGCCCGCCGCGCGCCTGTCCGATGCCTGGAGAGATGGATTCCAACCCCAATCTTTCAAAAACATTCAAACACATATCGCCGAGCCGCAGGGATTTCTCCGAAATGGCAGGGAGTGTCAGACTGTCAAACGTGTCGAGCGCCGCATTGAGTGCTGCCATGGAAAGAATAGGCGGCGTGCCTGCCACAAATCGCTGAACGCCATCTGCGGGGGTGTAATGGGGCTCAAACGCAAAGGGTTGTGCATGGCCCAGCCAGCCAGCGAGGGGTGTCTGCAGCGATCCTATATGGTCCGGATCGACATAGAGAAAAGCGGGCGCGCCCGGACCGCCATTGAGATATTTATAGGTGCAGCCGACCGCGAACTTTGCGCCCCACTGTGCCAGTTTCAGATCAACCACCCCCGTGGCATGGCTGAGGTCCCAGACAATGGCCGCCCCACTCTCGCGGGCTGCGCGTTCATAGGTTTCAACGGGCGCGATTTCCGCTGTTCGATAATCGACGAGGCTACGAACAAAAATGCCACCTTCGGCTAGCAGAGTCACGACATCACCTTGATCAGCACGAATGAATTCTGCACCCGTCATTTGGGCGAGTTGCTCAAGAATATATTGATCTGTCGGGAACTCATCCGCTTGGACGATAATCCGATTCCGATATTCACAGCTTTGGAGAAGCGCCCGGACCAGCTTGAAGAGATTGATCGACACACTATCGCAGACGATCACATCATCTGCGCCGACCCCAATGAGGGGAGCGATCTTCGCCCCGACAATCGACGGCAGATCGATCCAGTCCGCGCTATTCCATGACCCAACGAGACCAGATGCCCAGTCCTGTTCTGCTGTCTGGCGGGCTGCATTTAGAACATATTGTGTGGGCGGCCCCAATGAATGCCCGACGAGATAAGTTATGCCCTCATCAATCGCGAATGCGTCGCGGGCGTCTCGCAAACGATCATCGCGATCAAACTGCGCAGCCTCCTCAAAGGATGTCGGGAACTCAGGAGGCGGCATCGTTTGATCCTGTATTTTGCAATCGGCGAAACAGACCGTAGACGGAGTTCTTACGCTTTGAAAAGAATGTTTGTTTTATGCGCGCTTTGACCCCGGTTGTTATCACAGGCTTTATGCTTTCCTCCTGCATGACCAGCGTGGATAATGTTGTGCCAGACGAACCGCCTGCGTTGATGAGCTGGAACGATCTATTGTCTCAAGACCGCCCTGATCCCACACTGTCGCTCACTTACGGGGATGATCCGGCGCAGATTGTTGATCTCTGGAAACCGGAAGGCGCTGGCCCGCACCCAGTTGTGATGATGGTCCATGGGGGCTGCTGGCAAAAGGCGATCGCAGATCGGACCTTGATGAACTATGCGGCCGAAGACCTCCGGCAACGGGGTCTCGCTGTCTGGAACATTGAATATCGCGGCGTTGATGAAGACGGCGGCGGCTATCCAGGTACATTCCTCGATGTCAGTCAGGCGACGCAGCTCTTGTTTGATGAAGGTCCCAGTCTTGATTTGGATGTCAGCCGTGTCGTCGCCTACGGACACTCCGCGGGCGGACATTTAGTGGCCTGGTTGGCGACACAGTCAAACCTGCCAGAGGGTAGCCTGCTACGGACAGGTTTAGGCGTGCCCATGAAAGCCGTCATCGTCTCCGGCGGGTTAGCGGACTTGGAAGTCTCCAAACCCGTCACGCTGGAAACCTGCCTCGCCAATATCATGGATGATCTGACGGGGCAGCCCGACTCTGCGCGTCCGAACGTCTTCGCCGATACGTCGCCGGCTGAAATGCTCCTACCCGATGCGCTGATCATAAACGTGA
Organism: Pseudomonadota bacterium; assembly: GCA_038526555.1. Taxonomy (GTDB): domain Bacteria; phylum Pseudomonadota; class Alphaproteobacteria; order Caulobacterales; family Maricaulaceae; genus Litorimonas. The sequence continues at coordinate 9,570 of JBCBGR010000019.1, read as the reverse complement.
ACGGTGAACAAGACCGCATCGCGCCGCCCGAACTGGGTGAGGCGTTCACGCTCAAAATTCAGAGTGCTGGCGGCGACGCGGATTATGTTGAAGTTCCGAATTCCGGCCATGTCGAACTCGTCGCCCCGGGCACTGAGGCCTTCAATGTGCAGGCTGAATTGATGGTGCGCTATCTGGAAGAGGATTAGTCCGTTCAATAGTCAGCAAAGCGCGTTTCACGCGGTGACAGTATGCTTCAAGAGATTGTTCTCATCTCAAGCTGAGCGACACTCGTACTGAATTCAAAGCCATTCAATCGTTACATGGCTGTCAAATCTCTTTGCTAGTCTTGCTTACTAGTTCTGAGATCCTATTCTGAAGGTTTCGCACATGCCTCACTATCGCCGTGTCATTTCCGTTATTCTGCCGACCCTTACCGTTCTGTCAGGGTGTATGACCGCAGGGTCTGCGGCGCTGAGTGTTGAGAATGCAACCCCCGAATTTGAGCCGCCGACACATGTCATTCTGATGGTCTCAGACGGCATTGGGTTTAACGGCTGGTTGGCTGCTGATTACTACCAAGGCCTGACTGGGACGCAGTCTTATCAGACGCAGCGTCCCGACGGGACCCAGCCACTCGTCTACGGCATGACGCATGATGCATTGAACTTTGTGAGTGCGTCAGGCGATATCATTACGCGTCGCGAAGACGCTGCCCTGGCCGTGCGTTCCGTTGAACAAGGCTATGATCCGATAACGCGCTGGCAGGACTTTCAGAATACGTTTGCGAACGATTTCGCCCCCTTGAATGCGCCTTACACCAGCTACACGGATAGTGCTGCTGCGGGAACGGCGCTCATGACAGGGCGGAAGACCTCGAATGGTCGCATCAATATGGATTGGAGCGGGGAGGTTCGCTTTAAAACAATTGCGCAAATTGCGATGGATGAAGGCCTCACTGCCGGCGCGGTGGCGTCTGTGATGGCGTCCCACGCCACCCCCGCGTCCGTCATCGCGCACAATGTCGCGCGGGGGAATTACGAAGAGATTTTCAATGAAATGGTCGCAAGCGACCTGGACGTCATTATGGGCGGTGGTCATCCGCTGTACGACAGCAGCGGGAACGCGATTACGCCTGAGAATGAAGAGGCTTACGAATATGTCGGTGGCTCAGCCACACTGGCAAAGCTGACGAGCGAAGTGGGATTGAATGGGTTTACCTTCATTGATGAAAAGGCTGACTTCGAAGCGCTTGCTAATGGTGACATCACACCTGCTCGTGTTGTAGGCATTGCGCGCACAGGCTCGACGCTACAAGCGAGCCGTGAAGATTTAGGCGCAGCAGATACGCCGTCTGGCATGGCTTACAATCCGGATGTGCCCAACCTTGCCACAATGAGCCTCGGCGCATTGAATGTTCTCAGCCAAGATAAAGATGGCTTCTTCTTGATGATCGAAGGGGGTGCTGTTGATTGGATGGGTCACGCCAATAATATGCCGCGCTTTATTGAAGAACAGATCGACTTCAATCTCGCCGTTGATGCTGTGATTGACTGGGTGGAGGAGCATTCAAGCTGGGATGAAACGCTGCTGATCGTCACAGCGGATCACGAGACAGGGGGTATTTGGGGCGAGGGTACTTGGATCAATAGTGAAGGCGGCGCTGTCGCCTCTAACCCGTCCGACCGGGATGCCATTGTTGCGGCGCGCTTTAACCCTTCCGAGGATATCTTCCGCGCTTTCTTGCCGGTTCAGGATCGCGGCGCAGGCAATATACCAGGTTATCAGTTCGCGTCTGGCAATCATACGAATGAACTTGTGCCACTCTGGGTGCTTGGCAAAGGAGCGGAGCGCTTTGAAGAGTTCACCCGCACTGATGTGAAAGCGGCAGACCTATGGGGCGATGCCTATGGCTGGGACGGCCGTATTATTGATAATACAAACGTGTTCGATGTGATGAAGGATAGAGTGCAAGTGGACGAGTAAAGTCAGCCTTCGCGCTGTTTAGTTATAACTTGATAGACAGGCAGCAAGACCACCACAACAGTGCGTTTTATCAATCATTATGATTGGTTTTAATTGTATAGAAAATTGAATATTTTCCTTGCCTTATGCGCATTGCTTGGTGACAGTTCGGGAAAGAGAAACCTAGACAATCAGGTCCTGAGTGAGCGCAAAGCCCCAAAAAATTCGTCGACGATATAGTCCTGAAGTCCGCCGCGACATGATCCTGGATCAGACTGCTGAAATGATTGCTCAGGATGGTATTTCCAATTTGACGATGGAAAAAATCGCGCAGAATGCAGGGGTCAGCAAAGCACTCGTTTATAATTATTTTGATAGTCAATCAGAGCTCTTGAAAGAATTATTGGGTCGTGAACTTAAGACGCTGAGAATGAAGCAGTTCGCAGCAGCAGAAACTGCGAGTACATTTGAAGACCTGGTTCGTAGCGTCACACATGAATATCTAAGCTACATCGACAAGCGTGGGCTGATTATTGAACAGTTACAGTCAGACCCTGGCATTTCGGGCGGGCAGGATCCGACTCAATATGATCGCAATACCTCTGTGAAATATTTAGCCCCACTTGCGGCTAAACAATTTGGTATTCCCATCGACTTGGCCAAAGCTGTCGTCGATATTTCGTTTGGCCTACCGGCTTCCGCCGGCGCTTACCTCCTAAAGCGCGAGCTTGATTTGAAGACCGTTGAAGACATTACGGTCTCGATGATCCTCGGAACGCTCCTGCAGGTCCGTAATGACTATATGACGAAACGTCCTCTGGAACGCGATCCTATCAATATCAGCTAACCTTCTTCGATCAGATCACGAATAGCGTTCGCAACGGCCTGTCGTTCCACAAAGTGAGGGCGGTGACCGAGGCCGGAAAACTCTAAAGTCCTCAGCGACGCCGACATGTCTTTCACGTCAGAAATAACACCTGAAGTGATCACAGGATCATCATCCGAATATATAAATAAGGCGGGCACGGTGAGGGGGGCGTTTCTAGATGGCCAGAAATCATCATCTGAAATGGCGTCGAATTCTGGGATATTCGCCCGGTACCAATGGATCAGGCGGTTGAGTCGACGCGGGTTGCCTACATCGGCATAAAACCGATCAGCTTCGGCCTGGGTCATCAAGCCTTCCTTGGGATAGCTTGCAAAAACACTCTCCCAAAGCTGATCTTTGATGCCGAGCGCTTTAATCGCCATCGGGCTCGCCCGCTTGAAATCATTGACGTAGGAAAAGGTTTCGCGATGGCTCGCGTCGCTATCAAGACGGTTGAGCAAAACATCATGCGGCGGGCCGCTAATGTTGGTCAGCGTCCTCACCTTGTGCGGGTAAGCCTTGGCATAGGCGGTCGCAACGCCTGCGCCCCAATCATGTCCGACGAGATGAACTGATGTGTAGCCGAGATCATTAATCACGCTGTCGAGGTGTCCAGCGAGAGCTTCCAGCCGATAGGCTTGTACATCATTCGGCGCATCGGAATGCCCTACGCCCAGACCGTCAATGGCGATGACATGATAATCCGACTTAAATTCATCCATCAGACGAAACATGGAAAACCAGTAGGATGGAAACCCGTGGAGGAAGATGATGGGCTCATCCTCAGGATTGCCCGCCTGAACATAATGGATGCGGGCCCCACGTTCTCCGACATGGACCCCACGATAATCCGGCTCTGACCCAGTGAGTTCATTGGCAAGAGCTACAGCAGGATCGGCCTTCGTCACATCAACATTGATGGGGGCGTTGGACCACACCATCACACCCACAAAAGCCGTGAGAACTGCCAGAAGAATGAAGAGGGCTCCCTTCAGGATAAGGCGCATATGTCTGTCTTTCCTTGGTCAAAAAAATATCCGGTTCTTGCGAACCGGATATGAAGGTCTCGTGGGAGAAAAGATTTAGAAGCGCTTCCTGACGGTCACACCATAAGTTTGCGGCTCATTGGGGCGGCCATTCAAAGTGCCAGGCTGCAAAAGCCCTTCCGCGACGCTGGTCAGATATTGCTCGTCCAGCAGGTTGCGCGCCCAGAGTGAGATCTCGATGTCCTGCGGTGTCGTGACACCAATCGATGCGTTCACAATGTGATGCTCTGGGCTGACATTGTTGGCTTCGGCCTGGGCTTGGAGGCCAACATTATCCGAATAGTTGAAATCACTCGTGTACTGCCAATCTGCGCGAATGAAGACTGGCCAGTCCTGGATTTCAGTCGTGTAGTCAAAGAAGGCCGATGTATTCCAATCCGGCACGCCAGAAGGTCTCTCGCCTGTCAGATCGAATGTCGGCGTGACGAAATCATCGTAAACCGCATCCAGGTAAGTCACAGCCGCGCCCACAGTCAGGCCATCTGTGACGCGGAAGGTTGATTCAAACTCCACACCCTGCGTGGTCTGCTGACCCGCACTCGCGAGCGACAGCGCAAGACCGTCAAAGGCGACCGACTGGAAATCATCAATCTGTTGATCGAAGATGGCGAGTTGGAAATTCGCACGATTGTCGAGCAGGCTGCCTTTGACACCCAGTTCGATCACGCGTGCGCTTTCAGGACCTTGGAAACGCGCACCTGGAGTCAATCGCGGAACGGCGAGACCAGCCGCCTGAAGCGCAGCCGCATCTTCCGGTGTCGGGCTGGAGGTCCGCCCCAGATTGAAGGATGAAGCCTTAAACCCGGTTGCGTAGGAGCCATAAATATTGAGGTTCGGCGTGGCGTCGTAGGCCAAGCGGAGCGTGTAGGTGACATCGTCATCTTCGGTCCGACCATCCTCAACTGCGTTGGGAAGCTCCTGGAACGGTGGGAAGACTTGGAAACCACCGAGAAACGCCAGGCTCGGCGGTAGCGTTAGAGACGAAAAGACATCCGTGTTGATTTGCGTAAGCGTCACTTCCTTTTCGTCATAATTATAGGCCAAACCGACGGTCGCTGTGAGTTGGTCTGTCATGTGGAAGTCGAGATTACCAAACAGCGTCAGCGCCATATTGTCTTGATCACGCGTCTCCACGACGCCCTGACCTGTGCCGAAGAAGGTTTGTCCAATCGGTAGACCAAAGGCGGCTTCAACACCGCCCAAGACACCGGGCGCCCCCAGAAGACCCAGGAAGTTATCAACGAAAGGCCGAGTTTCAGCCGCGAAGAAATTCTCACCTTCCGTGTCAACGACTTCATCGAAGTAGAGGCCACCAACCAACCAATCGACGCGCGAGTCAGGATTATTCGACGTCAGACGAATTTCCTGAGTGAACGTATCAAATTCACTATTATTGAAAGATTGAGAAATCGCCGCGCTTGTCCCGTCAAAGTCGAGTTCGGCGAAGCCACGTGTATATCGGTAGGCTGTGATCGAAGTGAAGTCGAAATGCTTAAACGCGTGATCAACATGCAAAGACGCGCCGCCTGCACGGACTTCGTTCGTTGGATCAAGGTTTGTGAATTGTTCAAACCCAAACGGATCATTCGCATTGATCTGTCCGAGAGGTAGGATTGCGGCGGTGGTGAAGGCGCCCGACTCAACATTGGATCCGTGGCAACAGACTTCGTTGATCTCGTCATAATCACCAATGATCCGAATGGCGGTATCCTCGGTCGGTTCCCATAAAAGCTGCCCGCGGAGACCAAAGCGGTCGCGATCATTCAGATCATTGCCTGTCGCGAGGTTCGTCGCGTAGCCATTGCGTTTATTGAACGTCCCGGACAGGCTGAAAGCGACCTTATCGGAAAGCGGGCCCGTAATATCGCCTTGCAAACGCACAGCATCATAATTGCCGTAAGTCCCGGAAACAGAGCCACCCCATTCATATTGCGGGGCGCGCGTCACAACTGAGATCACGCCAGCGAGCGCATTTTTACCAAACAAGGTCGATTGCGGCCCACGGAGGACTTCAACGCGCTGCAAGTTAGGAAGATCGACAATGGCCGCCCCTGTTCGTGAACGATAGACGCCATCCACGAAGACCCCGACTGAGGGCTCAATACCCGCATTACCGGCCCCATTACCGAAACCGCGGATGAAGAAATTTGTTCCCGCCGTTGAACCGCCCTGAACGACGCGCAGAGACGGCACGAGCGATTGCAAATCCAGAATATCCTGAATTTCTGCACGCTCAATGGCGGTTTCACCAATAACAGAGACCGCGATCGGTGTTTCGATCAGGCTCTGCTCTCGCTTGGTGGCCGTTGTGATGACCTCATCCTCAACCAGTTGGGCTAAGGCGGGTGTTGCCAGTGCGGCAATCGTTAAGGCGCTCACGCCTGCAATTAAGGCAGCTCTCATGTGGAAGGGTCCCCGATAGTTTATTGTATTTGTCGTCAATAAGTAATCTCATATATTGATTATAGCAACAGAAAACTTTCTCTTATTGACGCTATGTCCATTTTCATCCAAAGACAAAGAAAACACCGGGGATCACGATGAAACGTCATAAAATACTTGCGACATGTGCGTTAGGAACCATCACGCTTGGTTTTCTGAGTGCTTGCTCAGGTGGATCACCAGAACAATATGCTTTGAAATCCACGCTCTTTGAGGGCGTCAACTATGTCGGCATCAGCGTGAGCGATATGGACGCCGCTATCGCCTTCTATCAGAAACCTGCAGACCTTCAGCTTGTGGATGATGGCATTGAAGATGGCGTTGAGACGCAAATCCTACGCAGCGTAAACGCTCAAATCCGCCTGATGAAATTCCCAGAACCGACGGACGTCGCTGTAACCCCGGTTCAGGGGCCCGGCATTGCGCATCTGTGTGTGCAAGCGGCCAAATCAACTGACGCCTATGGCAAATTTCTCGACAATGGCGGAACGATCATTGGCGATCCTGAGATGGTTACGCTTAATCCGCGCAACCCCGTGCAATATGCTTATGTTGAGGATTCAGACGGAAATATTGTTGAGGTCGAGCATGTTGACGTCGCGGCGCTCGAGCTCCCAGCCCCACCGAAGAATGCTCACCGTATTCGTCACGTCGCTCTGGCAACACCGGACATTGAACGACTGACGGACTTTTATTCCGAACTGCTTGATGAGCCGAGCCCCCGACGTATTGGTCGCCTGCGGCCATTCGGCGGAGAGAATATTGATAAGGTTTCTGGTCTCCCCGGCAGTGAACTCAAAATGTCTTGGTTCCAAATACGCAACCTAGAGCTCGAAATCGCGCAATATTTCAGCCACCCAACAGAACTGCCCAACCCGCCTCGCTCCGTTGATTCGATTGGCTTCAACATGATCGTGTTTGACGTGAATGACCTGGCAGCAGCAGAGGCCAAATTTGTCGCGGCGGGTGGAACTCTGGAGACACTGGATCCCAGCTTGGATGACGACACCATCTTCTTCGGGCGCGACCCAGACGGCAATCTGCTCGGTTTTCAGGATGTATCGGACGCATCCGTCTTCTCATCCCAGAATTTCGCCAACAACGGCGCTGAATAGCGCCCTCACCCGAACAACGCCTTTCAAGGATAATTATGTTTGATCTCACAGATAACGTCGCCATCATCACCGGTGGCAATGGCGGGCTCGGTCTGGCCTTTGGGCGTGGGCTGGTGAAGGCGGGCTGCCGTGTTGCCGTCTGGGGGCGCAATGCCGAGAAGAATGCTGCCGCGGTTGAAGAACTTCGCAAGCTGGGCGGTGATGTGGAGAGTTTCGTCTGCGACGTGACCGATGAAGCGCAAACCAAAGCTGTCTTGACTGAAACTGTCGATCATTTCGGACAGGTTGATATCTGTTTTGCCAATGCAGGCGGCGGCGGTTTTCGCGGCATGTCGCATATGACGTCACGCGAAGACTGGCTGTCCACCGTTGATCTGAACCTGATGAGTGTCGTTCATACCTTTGGGGCCGTCACAGAGCATTTACTGGCCCGAAAAGCGCCTGGACGACTTGTTGTGACCTCATCGGTCGCCGCCACGGTCGGAACCGGCGGCGCAGCGGGATACTCCACCACGAAAGCGGCCGTGAAAGGTCTCGTTCAAGCGCTGGCTGTTGAATTGGGTCAGGCCGGCATTCGCGTGAACGCGATCATGCCGGGCTTCATCGAAACCGAAATGTCCATGTCCGCAAGCCAAGCCTTCCAGGACATGGCCCGTCGGCGGTCCGCCATCGGCCGCATCGGTGAACTTGAAGATATGGAAGGCATCGCTGTCTTTCTAGCCTCCCGCGAAAGCGATTTCATGACAGGCCAAAGCGTCATTTTGGACGGTGGCTATACTATTTTCCCAATGTAATTGTTGAAGCCTATGATTGCCCGTATTTTCCACTGGATCTTTATTGTCTTTCTTATCCTGGTCGGGCTTCTCCTGACCTTACCGGGCGGCGGGCTCATCTATCTCGGCGGCAGTCCCTATTATTTGCTGGCGGGCATCGCGGTTCTCGCCTGCGCGCTCTTTACGATCCGTCGCTCGCCCAAGGCGGTCTATATTTATGGCGCTCTGCTTGGCGTTACAGTCCTCTGGGCCATCTTTGAGTCCGGTCTCGACTTCATGGCGCTTCTGCCGCGCCTGGCTTTCTGGATGGGCATTGGGCTTTGGTTCCTAATGCCCTGGTTTCTTGGATCAGAAACGAAAGACACACACACTCAACACGCCAGTCGAAAGCTCTGGATTGGCGGCCCTATTGTCGCGTCAGTCTTAGTCCTCTTCCTCGGCGCCATCCAAGGCTATGACCAAAATAGCACAGGCACGGTTCGCAGTGCGGACACATCACTGGGCACAGACTGGGCGCATTACGGCAATAGTGCGGGCGGATCACGCTTTGCCGCGATTGATCAGATCAACACAGACACTGTGGGTAATCTGAAAGAAGTCTGGCGGTACCGCACAGGCGTTGAAGAGGATTTCAAAGCGACGCCGCTTTCCATTGATGAACGACTTTATCTCTGCGCCGCCGCGAACGTACTCATCTCACTCGATGCTGAAACTGGCGAAGAAGTCTGGCGCTATGATCCAGAAATTACACCACCCGATCGGCATCAATACGCGATCACTTGTCGCGGCGTCAGCTACCATGCAGCGCCAGCGGACTACGAAGGCGATTGCCCCACACGGATTGTCTCCGCCACCGTTGATGCCTCCCTCATTGCTGTGAATGCGGATACAGGTGAACTCTGTTCTGACTTTGGTGAGCAGGGCCGTGTCGATCTACGTGTCGGTCTCGGAGAGCATCTCCGAAAGGAATATTATGTGACGTCGCCGCCGACCGTTGCGGGTGATAATCTCGTTGTGGGCGGTCTTGTTCTCGACTCACAGGACTTGGGCCTCCCGTCTGGCGTTGTCCGCGCGTTCAATGCGCTGACAGGCGAACTCGCTTGGGCCTGGGATTTGGGAAATCCGGGTAATCGCGGTCTCCCGGCAGAGGGCGAGACCTACACGCTCGGTACGCCCAATGTCTGGTCGATCATGAGCTATGATCCGGAGCTGGACCTCGTCTACGCCCCCACAGGCAACGCCAATCCCGATTATTTCGGCGGGCTACGCCGGGACTTCACCTGTTTGGCCGTCCAGCGCCACCACAGCGGACGACCATTTATCGTCAAAGTCCCGGCGTAGCCCGCCGAAATAATCGGGATTGGCGTTGCCTGTGGGGGCGT
>JBCBGR010000018.1:0-17933 GCA_038526555.1 Pseudomonadota bacterium | reverse complement strand
CAAACAATTTCGCATCGCTTGGGTGACACTTATCAGTGTGACTTGTTTGATGGTTGCTGACTATTGGCAGGTTGTAGAGGCTCACGGTTAGTACGCCCCTGAGCTGTTGCCAGATGCGCACTCACACACTTTCGTTTTGCCGACACCCCAAGCACCACGAGACGGCACCAACTTTGCCAAACTGCTTATTTTGTCGGGCAAAAAGAACGGTGTGACCCTCGTGCAAGCCGCCGAGACACTGCCTTATAGCTGTATATAGAAGCGCCTTCTGATGGGTTTCGAAAACGCGCTTGAGAGACAAACGGCAAAAACCACGTGAATTAAGATATGCTCTGAACGTCTCAAACACGCGGTTTCGTTGCATATCAGAGCTAAACCTCTGAAATATCGAGGGTCTATCTGGTCATGCCCCAAGACCGACTTCGTTTAGAAAGAAAGTGGCGGTGGACGCAGTCCTAAGCGAAAGCCTCTCTCGGTTGAAAGAGCCAAATAACAGGGAATTTTCAGGGAAAATCGCGATTTTTGGCTGCCCCCTTTTCGGTTTCAGGTCATCGAATAGAGCTGCACGGAGATACCGCGGTGGTCGTTGATACGTTAGACGATGGAGACACGAAGTTCACTTGGGTTGCTGTGAAGCGGTCCGGTGAATGGACAGTCATCGCTCAGACTTTTTCACCAAAACCAATTGCGCCCAATTAGCGGGGAACTTCGACCGGGAGCAGACATAAACTCAACGACTTAAATTCGCCTCAGAACAGTCTCTCGGGGTAATGGCAGGAAGCGCCTCAGAACAGCCTCTCATCATATTTCTAAGGTTTCTGAAATTTGCAGTGCGTCTTCCAGTTCGATGCCGAGATAGCGGATTGTGCTCTCGATCTTCGCGTGGCCAAGGAGAAGCTACACGGCTCTGAGGTTGCCTGTGTTTCGATAGAGCTGGGCTACCTTGGTTCTGCAGAGCGCAGTGTGTTCCATATTCGGAAGCTTTCAAGCCAATCTGGCTGACCCACTGATCGACAATGCGATGGTATTGCCGGGTCGAAAGATGATCGCTCCCGCTATTGCGGCTGGGGAAGAGATAGTCGTCATTTGATAGCCCAGCATTTTGAACATGGGAGATGAGTGACGCTGCCGTGAGCTTGGTGATTTCGAGCTGAACAGGTCTTGAGGTTTTCCGTTGAATGACCATCGCTCGTTCGCGGATTGATCCTGCAGAGAAGACATCGGACACCTTAAGGCTGACGAGATCGCACCCTCGGAGTTTGCTATCGATTGCCAGGTTTAACAGGGCGAGATTTCGAACATCGCCAACCATTTCCAATCTCGCTAATCGCCCACACCTCTCTGGGACGGAGAGGCCTTTTCTGTCCTCTTGGCGCTCCGATCGAGTTGTTGTCGAAGTGCTCGTTTGTTGGTGTACGGGACATGGTATTCTCCAAAATCCATGTCCATGCGACCTTCGCGCCACGCCGCTCCAAACAGTGAACAACTACAAAGCTCAGTGTAGCTCAGAGACTGTTGAGAGGCGAGTTTAAGACTCTCGGAGGATCAAAACCTCTATAGCTTCCCGACAACATTGATAAACCAGCCGTCAGCATTGTTCTCAAAATTGGTCAGGTCATCCGAGAAGCTTGGAAAGCTATAACCCGCCCCGACTTTGAAGTGATCATTCAAATGACGGTGAACGCCAACGACCGCGCCGAGGCGAGAGTCGTCCGATAGGTTGACGGACAAATAGCGCGCCTCGGCGAAAACATCCCATTGGTCGATGATATGATAATCGGCGCGTGCAACCCCGAGCCAGGCTGTGCTGTCAATGAAGACGTTGGTGCCACGATTGATCTCAACCTCGCCCATCCGGTACGCGCCTTTGGCACCAACGGAGAGGCGACCTGTAACGTCATAAATCCCATCCACGGAAATGATATGACTGCGCTGTCGCGCTGTGCGGTTTAACTGATTACTGTCGAGCTGGCTTTCGGGCGCAAGGGTTTCAAAGAACGTATATTTTCCGAGCACATTCAGGCGATCAAAATGGACGGGACGGTAAGCCGCCGCCAGAACACCTTCGACATAGTCACTGTTCAGGATTGAGGCCTGGTCAGACTCTGACCAAGCCATGTTGAACCGTCCCAACAGTTCCAGATCCTGATCGGCATCCAGCGCAACCGTATTTCGCAACAAATAGGTCGTGCGGTCTCGATCCTGACCGTTAAGCAAACCCTCTTCAAATCGCGCTTCAAGGTTACTTGAGAAGCGTAAAACCTTACCTGTTCGCGCCATGGACAGAGAGAAAGCTTCCCGGTCGAAATCCCCCAGGACATCATCCCGGATGGTGCCAACTTCCACGCTGGCTCCGAACGCCCAGTGCTGACCGGGTTTGAAGTCAATTCCATAAGCATGGATTAAGTCTCGCCCCGCTGACCCGAGTGAAATCTGCTCTTCACCAAACACAGACAGGCTATCCGAATAGCGGTGACGCGCGCCGGCCGTGATCGTGCCATAGTTTGCAGAGGCTTCGCGTCGCGTCGTGTTCAGATCATCCTGATTATCCGCGGACAAAGCATAGCCCAGGTAGTATTCGCTGCCTTCAGAGCCTTGAACGGACACTTTCGCATTCGCTGCAATGCCGCCATCTCCGTCTGAAACCTCACCTGTAAAGCGGACTGATCGTCCAAAACGGGAGGATCCACGAAGGCCGTAACGGGCAAACGCGAGCCGTCCGACATCGCGACTGAGTGTATCCTGATAGAAAAACCGAAGCTCGCTATCGTCCGAAGGTGATAACCTTAACTCAACCGTTCCGTCTGTCCGTTGCCCAATGCCCCGGGGTGAGTTCGCCGACAAATTCGCAATCGTACTCGGGTCCTGATCACTGTGGCGCAGACCCAAGGCAATCGCGACGCCTTTTCGAACCGTTTGTGTCAGGTCCGCATAAAGCGACTTGCTACGACCACGGAGTTGGGAGCGCAGGCGGGTATAGCGAACGGACAGGCTCGTCTGGTCTGGAACGCCCACATCCAAGGACAGGTCTTCTCGATCGACCTCGCCAAATCCAGTTCGGCCCTGGCCCGAATAATTCTCGTCCTGATGCTCGATCACGCCGCGAAAACGAACTTTCACAGGCAATTGTCGCCCAACAAGGTCTTGCGCGTCGATCTGGCCTTCTACGCGATAAGCCCCAGCCGACACGCCCGGAACACCCGTATCGGTTATGTCATCGAAGAGGAAACCCCCATCTGTCGACCGGCTTTCGCCAAAGCCCGGACCGCGCGACTCGCCGTATTCGCCTTTCAGAAACGTATTATCGGTCGCGCGCAAAAGCACATCCCCTGCGAGGACTCGCTGATCAATCGTACCCGTCGTTTCGTTCTGTCCTGTAAAGCCGACGCGTAAATTGTCTGTCAGCCAATGGGTTGCCCGACCCCCGACTGTGTAACCGCCCAGATCAGTCACACCCGGTGTGAACTCGTACCGCGCAACAAGATAGGCTTCATGCCCGGAAAGGCCGTCTGTACGAACAATCTGCCCATCATCGACCGTGCTTTGGAGCGGTTCTGTCAAAACAACCCGCCCCTGCAGATAGTCAATTTCATAGTCCTCGAAAGCGACGAGGTCTTGGGTTTTAACGATTAGGCCCGTCAGAGGATCTCGGATTTCAACGCGTAAGCGCTCAGATCCCACTGAAATATCCTGACGCTGAAGATAGTAGAGCGACCCGCCTGTTCCTCTGAATTCATCGCGGCTCGGAAGTGTGCCCGGGTCGGCGGCAAAGGCCGTGGCCGTTGTCCGCCGTTCTCCGAAACGGGTGACGGCCTGACTATTATAGTCCGCCAAGGCCCCATAAAGACCGCGGTCCAACTGGGCGATTTCCGTCCCCGTCACAGCTGTCGCGAAATTACCCCAAAGCAGCGTATTATCCTCTTGCTCCAAGCGGATATAGAATCGTCCCTGTGTCGGCGCGGCTTCGCGGGTTGAGCTATTGTCGCCATAGACGGGATAATAGGCGTCGCTATCGAGTCGCCTCAGAAGCTGGCGTGGATCTTTGTCATCCAGATTGGAGAGGAGTTCGTCGATTGGGGCTTCGCCCGTGTCCAGCGCCGCCGTGATCAGCGTTTCGCCCTTAATGCGGCCCTTGAGGTAAAACGCTCCGCGACCAGTAACATTGACTGCGTCAAAATCCTCACCTGGATCGGTCAGGTCCGCCAGCCCGATCGCGCCGCGTTGACCAATCGTCAGATCACCGAGCGCAACGTAGAACAGGTCTGTATCCCGCAGTTCGACATCCCGATGCAAGGACAGACCATGTCCATAAGGGTCGACCAGATCGACCCGCACATGCGCCGGACCAAAGGGCAGGATCTGCTGAGTCACAAAACGTCCTTGCGGATCAACTGGGACAGCACGGCCAAGGATATAGGGTTGATAGCCGGGAGGAACTTGGTCACCATTGACCATAACGGCACTCCCTCGCACTCGGATGTTTCGGCGCAACGTGGCATCCGTCCCATAAGCACCAAGACCCTGATCCAGCGCCCACTCCACAGGCTGGTCTGTGGTCGAGAATGATTTCAGGGCAGTCTCATCCCAGCGTCCTTGAGCGTCATAGACGCGGAGCTGGTATAAAAGGTCTGTTGGCAGTTGAGGCGGAAGCTGGACGATCGCGCGACCCGAGCGCTGGACAGGAACCGTCAGGACCGGCTCTTGTGTAGCGAGGAATCCAATCGCATTGTCACCAGCAAAACTTGACGCACCGTCTCGACCCGGTGTGAAAATCCTGATTTCCGCATAAGTGATGTAGGCATCATAATTGGTATGCGCCACGAACTCGACGGGACGATAGATCGGCACGCGGGTCGCATCACCTGAAATTCCGACATTCAGTTCAGGATCAACGTCAAGGCCATCGACCCGAACCTGGACATTGGCGCGCTCAAGGGCGCGGTCCACCTGGTTTTGCGCCGCTGACCGATCAAAGCCGTCCCCGGCAACTGCCTGTCCATCGACGGAAAGGCGGAAACCGGAATATGATTTCGGGCCATACCCATGAAAGCCAGATGGAACGGTCAGCGTGTTGGGGTCCGCATAAGTCTGATCAACAGAACGCCCTGTAGCTCTTTGTGTTGGCTGGTAATGATGCTGAGGTTGCACCAGATTGTGGGCTGACGAGCCCCAGGGCGCTGACATTTGCGGTGGTTGGTGCACAACCACATTCGGATGAACCACGGGCGCAGGTCTCAAAGATTGCAAGAAGCCGGGAACGCCGTAGAGACCCGGGCCGACCTGAGCGTAAGTCAGGACACCGATACCCATTGGAATGATACAGACAGTTCCAAAAAGAACGGCTCTGAACGGGAGCTTGGATTGTCTAGAATGCGGGGTCATTATCGGCCTCCCACATGAAACATGGGACAGGGAGTTGGGCCTGACTGATAGCTATTGGGAGGGGCGCAAGGGTTTGACGTCTGATACGCAGTTGGCGGAGCTGACGCCAAAGACGCTCCGACAATCTGCCGTTCAATCGACAATTCGTAAGCCGCACCTTGGGACGTCCAGACACTGGAGATATATTGGCTGAGCGCTTTCAGGCGTGCATCGCCAATATGGCCATCACCTTGCGCGTGATAGTTAAGCCGCAAGGTACTTTCAGTTTGGCCCAGATTAGCAAACAAGGCCGGGAGTTGCGCCGCCACATGGGGCTCCAGATGAAGTTGCCCCGGAACAAACGCTCCGTGTTCCAAGTCTAAAGTCACCACGCGCGGAAGCGAGACCGCAAAGTTCGCACGGCTCATTTTACCGCGGGTCAGTCGGATCACGCGTGGGTTCTCACTCACCATGCGATAGCCTGTCGGTAATGTGCGAGGGTCAAGCTTCAGAATGAAGTTGGATCCAATGGAGGCGTTTGGAACCGCCGCACAGGCAATATGATACCGTCCATGCTCATCCGTTGTAACGAGCAGACCCTTCACCGTCGCCAAACGCGTACCTGGCAAGCCGTCCTCGCCGATATCCTGCAACCCATTGCGATTACGATCATCAAAGACCTTGCCGATCACTTCGGCACAATCAAACTCAGCCGACGCCAGAATACGGACGCTGGCTTCTCCGACATTGGACAGCTCTCGTCCATCTGCGGCCAGTCGAACAACAGCTTGGTTGGTCGCGACTCCCAATTGCGCGCCTGCGCCAATTGTTCCCGCAAATTGAAGCGAGACCGTTTGGTTCGGATTGATGGTCAAATTGCGAACGACAAATCCCGCCGCGTTGCGATCTTCCGAAACGGGCAGACCATCAAGCATGAGCGTTTCAGGAACCAGTGTGATCCCAGCCGGCATCAGGTCGACCAGATCAATACCGCTATAGGGCAGCGTATCCGGGTTCCGCACAGTAATCTGGTAAGGGATGACGCTTCCGACGGAACCATTGGCGACGGATGCAGTCTTGGTCAGGATCAGCGGTGCGCGAACAACATTGCCGGGATCGAGCGGAAGGTTGTTGCGCGTGATCTTTCTCTCTCCAACGCCAATCGTCAGGCTGTAATGGTGCGTCGTGTCAGAGAGACCGCCCGGGACACCCAGTTGAGACACGACCGGGAATGGCCCGATCCCTGATGGCGGGTCGACGGCCTCATCGACAGAGTCCAGAATGGTTGAGACCCCTTGCACATGAGTCGGTGGAGAAGTCAGCGTGATCAGATATTCCGTCGGAGCAGCCGGACAAGCCGCATCGGCGCCTGAGACGATATCAAAGTAATATTGTCCGTCTGGTCCTGTCTCTTGGCTCTGTTGATTGGCGGCTTGGAAACACTGTGCTGGCAAAGGGGCACCGTTCGCGTTTTGTACAGTCACAATCGTCCCGGGGATCGCGACGCGGTTGACGCTGTCATAGATGACCCCAATCGGATCGACGGGCAGATTGACGTCGGTCTGGTTCGTTCCCCCTGACAGGGTTTGAGGATCGCTGATGCGGTAAGTCACACCTGTATTCGGATGACGCGCTTGGACGCGGAACGGCGCAGAATTCTGTCCGCCTGTAACAGCCCGGATATCGATAGCGGAGAACGCATAATTGCCTGAGGCGTCCGCCGTTGTTGTTGTAACCACTGAGCCATCGGGACCCAGAAGTTCGATTTGCCATGTGGGCTGCCCGGGTTCTCCCGCGGACAGAGCACCATCCAAATCTGTATCAAGGAATACAGTTCCCGACAGATTGGCGAGAGGGTCTTCGACTGTCACGTCGAGCTGACCCGTTGCGCAATTATTGCGCGTATCGCAGACCGTGTAAGGCACTTGTACGACACCAAGAAAACCGGGGTCCGGTGTAACCGTCACAGTGCCGTCGGGATTAAGGATAGCCGTTCCGTTCGTGACGGGTCCGACGCTTGTGACCGTGAGGTCATCGCCTTCGGGGTCTGTATCATTGAGTGTGGGATTAACAGTGAGCGGCGTGCCAAATGGGGTGTTCTCATTATCATTCACCGCCGTCGGAGGCGCATTCAGAACCAGTGAGGTCACAGTTGGATCTGACGGTTGTCCGTCGCCATCTGGATCTTGATCTGCTGGATTTGAGGGGTCGTCGGACACAGCTGTGACGGGATCACCGTCTGGATCTTGGCCAGAGGCGGTTGCAACATTCTGCACGGCCCCATTAGAGAGATCCGCTGCGGTGAGCGTGTAAGTCGCGGTGAACGATGCACTATCGGAAGCGCCCGGCACTAAAGCAGCAATAGGTCCGCCGGACACAGGCGCGAGTGGATCAGAGACCGTAATATTCGTGAGTGTGACTGTCCCGACATTTCGGACAGTAAAACTATAGGTGACTGTATCGCCCACATCGGCGAAACCATCACCGCCATCATTGACCGACCCTGTTTTTTCAAGCCTCAAAGCGCTGACTTGCGGAATGGAGGTAATAGTCGGATCATCGGAACCGGGCGCTACCCCTGACGCATCATCCGATATGTCTGTTACCACAACTGCCGCAGGGTCTTGTCCAGAAACTGTCGCTGTATTGGTGACCTGGCCCTGATCCAAATCAGTCTGCGTCAGCGTGTAAATCGCTGTGAAGGTCGTTGGGTCATCTTCCCCGGGATTAAGCGTCGCAATTGGCCCACCGGAGACGACAGAATCGGGGTCATCCAACGTCAGATTGGTGAGTGTCGTTGGACCCGTGTTCGTGACAGTGAAGCTATATCGGATGACATCGCCCACATTGGCAATGCCGTCCGGTCCAGTATCCAGAATGCCTGCCATAACGAGTTCAACCTGACCCGATGTCGGGATCAGCGTGATTGTTGGATCATCCGGATCGCCGTCCGCATCCGGATCAACATCATCGGAATTGCTCGGATCATCAGACGTATCCGTTACATTTGTGAGGTCGGGGGCCGTGCCTTGAACCGTCGCAGTGTTGGTCACGCGACCCGCATTAATATCCATCTGGGTGAGCGCATACGTCGCTGTGAAGGTTGTTGTATCCGATTGCCCTGGGTTGAGGGTGATCGGTCCGCCGCTCATGGTGATGCGTGGATCCGTGACGCTGATATTGGACAGCGGAACATTGCCCGTATTGGTCACGGTGAAGTCGTAAGTAATCAGATCACCGACAGAGACCTGATTGTCAGGACCCAAATTGAGCGTTCCGGACATGAGCAAGCTAATGCGAGGCGCGCTACCGAGCGGCGTGACAGTCACATCATCTGGCTCTCCATCGCCATTTGCGTCCTGATTCGTCGAATTTGTCGGATCGTCTGAGAGATCAGATACGGATGTTCCGGCTGGTGATCGCGCTGCGATAGACGCCTGATTGTCGACCTGCCCAGCATTGAGGTTTGCCTGGGTGAGCGGGTAGCGTGCGGTGAAAGTCGTACTATCCGTCTGGCCCGGCGCGAGGCTGGCCAGCGGTCCACCGGACACTGTTGCAATCGTATCCGTCAAAACCAGATTTTGAAGCGTGACATTGCCCGTATTGGTCACGGTGAAGCTATAATTGACCTCGTCCCCTGCATTGGCGACACCGTCCCCGCCATCATCCAAGACCCCTATTTTCGTAAGGGACAGAGACGGGACCTCCGTCAGTGTGGTGATGGTTGGATCATCCGAGCCGCCCGCAGGATTGGTCGGGTCATCAGACAGATCACTGATCGTGCCTCCCCCCGGTGTCTGTGCGGAGGCTGTCGCACTATTAGACACTTGTCCCGCATCAATATCCGTCTGTCTGAGCGCATATTGTGCTGTGAAAGGCGTACTGTCTGAAGCACCGGGAGACAGGGTTGCGATTGGCCCCCCTGACAGTGCCACGAGCGGATCGGTGATCGTCACGTTGGTGAGCGTCGACGCTCCGCTATTGGTCACCGTGAATTGATAGGTGATAATGTCCCCAACATCGGCTTGGCCATCGCCTCCGTCATTAAACGTGGCTGTCTTTAGAACTGTCAGAGCGTTAGCGACATTAAGCGACGTGATTGTCGGGTCATCGGGTCCCGGTTGTGTCCCACTGGCATCATCCGATACATCGGTCACTGTCCCGCCCGATGGAACACCCGCTGTCGTCGTCGCCGTATTCACGACCTGACCGGCATCAATATCTGCTTGAGTCAGTGGGTAGTCCGCCGTGAAGGTTGTTGTGTCCGAAGCCCCGACCGCCAGGTTCGCAATAGGTCCGCCGTTCACGGTGAC
Organism: Pseudomonadota bacterium; assembly: GCA_038526555.1. Taxonomy (GTDB): domain Bacteria; phylum Pseudomonadota; class Alphaproteobacteria; order Caulobacterales; family Maricaulaceae; genus Litorimonas. The sequence goes on along the minus strand of JBCBGR010000018.1, from coordinate 8,259 downwards.
TTTGGAATCTGTTATGCGAACATTAGTGAGGTCGACATTCCCCGTATTCTCGATAGAGAATGTATAGCGGATCGTATCGCCCACATTGGCTTGTCCGTCGCCTCCATCTTGGACGACACCTCCCTTAATCAACGCAATGGCGGCCACTGGGGGCAGAGGCGTAACTGTTGGGTCATCAGGACCAGGCTGAGCATTTCCAGCGTCATCAGAAATATCCGTGACGACATTATTCTCAGGATCGCGCCCTGACACAGTCGCTGTGTTTGAAAACTGACCGGCATTAATATCAGTCTGCGTAATGTTTCGGGTGGCTGTAAAAGTCGTAGTATCCTGCGCGCCCGGTGCAAGACTAACAATCGGCCCGCCTGAAACCGTGACGCCCGGGTCGGAGAGTGTCAGATTTGTGAGCGTTACATTGCCTGTATTCGTCACTTGGAATGTGTAATTGATTACATCACCTGCATTGGCGATGCCGTCGCCGCCATCATCCAAAGTCGCTGACTTCACCAACGCCACGGAGGAAGAGCGCGTCAGAGATGTACGCGTTGGGTCGTTAGGAAACCCGTCATTATCTGGATCGGCATTCGTGGGGTCGGTCGGATCATCAGACGTTGCGCTGACGTTTCCATATCCGGCTGCGTTACCACGCGCTGTTGCCGTGTTAACAAACTCACCCGCATCTATGTTCGCTTGAGTCAACGTATATTGCGCCGTGAAAGTTGCATTGTCAGTTGCGCCCGCTGCAAGACTTCCCAACGGACCACCTGAAACTGTCACAAGCGGATCAATCACCCGAACGTTGCTGAGAGCGACGTTAGACTCATTCGTCACTGAGAATGTGTAATTGATGACGTCGCCAACATTGGCCCGACCGTCGCCGCCATCGTCTAAAACGCCGGTCTTCGTGATCGATATACCGAGAACATTATCGACAGCGGTGAGGTTCTGCGATCCGCCTCCGGGCGCGGTCGTGTCGGTGTGGCGAAACTCAACACTGTCACCGGGTCGTGTGCTCAAACGCCCAGAATTATCAGATCCGCCAGGCCCGGCTTCTGTCTGGATTGTGCCCGTGAATATACCTGTACTCGCGCCGGTCTCCGTCAACGTGACCTGTTCCGTCTCACCATTTGTGACGTTCAGAAGCGCAACCGTCACAGCGCCAGAACCTTCAAGGTCCGGTTCATTCAGCGTGAGCGTGAGCGTATCGCCCGGAACGGAAAGCGGGGTCAGATCGACCGTGGCCAGTCTGGGTACTGGCGTATCATTGTCCGCAACAGTGACTCCCGTTGTTCCTGTTGATGAGAGCCCATAGACCCATGTATCGATGAACTGCTTGTCACCTAGGGGGCCTTCAACAAAGTTCCCCCATGTATGGAACCCTGCAGGTGTTCCGGACAGTCCGCCATCGGGTAAATTATTGGTCCCGCCTGCTGTGGCAGGCAATCGCGTCACATCATCCCAGAATACGGCCGTCGGTATCTCGCCGCCACCGCGCGTCGCCCGATAAACTGTCAAGCCGTCCTGGTTCCCACCGGATGTTTCAGCATCATCAGCCACAAAGTGAAATTCGCCCATGCGAACACTCACACGGGCGTCAAAGGCACCGTACGGCAGGACAGCGCCAGTATTATCCCGGCCGTTCCAAGGAATAGTGTTCGCGCCTTGCACCGTATTCCCGAGCAGGCGAACGTCACCAGCATCCCCAAACTGTCCATTGCCATTTACATCAATGGCAATTTCGTAAGTGCCTGACTGCGCATTTGTCGTGAATGTAAAGACGCCTGAATCTTGGACAGCAGGGCTCGTGTCCGGCGAGATGGAATTATCAACGCCTTCATCATCGAGAAAGGCAAAGTTCTGGACGCTCGGAGGACTAGTTGGTTCGGGCAAAGCCTTTTCAGGATAGTTGATGTAAAGATCGAACTCTTCCTGAACAACATCCTGGGCGGTGGAACCATCTGCGAAAGGAATCGAGAAACCAGAATCCGGGGCATCCACCCCGCGACTATTCGCGCGCAGGGAGAACCCAAAACCCGCAAAATTATTGAGGTCCAGTTTCCAGACATAGTTAGTGTTCGGCGCGCCGCCCGGCGTCAGGATGTAATAATCCGCATCCGTTGCATCCGCTTCAGCAAACGACCCCGCCAGATACTCCCATCGCTGGGAACTGACGCGACCAACAATGCCTGAGGCCCCCGTCGGGTCCGGATTGATCGACGCGTTGGCCGTAACGGTGACATCCAGCCTGAAAATCAGCTCATCGGTCAGGTTTTCTACGGCAAGATAATAGTCACCTGTTGAAGGCGGTGTGAAGCGCCAAGGGTTTGTGATCGGGGATGACAAAGGGTCCGTCGGAGCCAACTTACCCGGCGATCCAGTGCCCGTTGTCTCATGCGTAGCGAGAACGTTCCCGCCATCATCCAAAATGGTGAAGCGCATTTGATGCGAGTTTTCTGGAATATTATTTCGCCGCCCGCCCCCGGCCGCGACATTGATAACTTCGCCCGCATTCAAGATATCAATCTTGATAAGCTTGTCTGTATCCGTGGGTCCCCATTCAACAAGTTCTTGCGTTAAGCCAAGCTGCACAGAGCCTTCCGCAAGGGCACTTGAAGCAAACCCCAAGCTCAGAGCGAGACCCGCAATTATAGGGGTTGAATTGAAGAGTATGCGCTCACATTGCATACGAATGCGCGCCAATGCGCCAGACTGCCCTCCCAACATCTCTTATCCCCATCATTGCATGTATCCGAAGACCAAACCTGATGGGGAACCGACAGTATCAGTATCGAGGTGAGATCACACGAATTTTTGAACCATGACGAGATAGTGAGAGTATGGATAATAAAAGGTAAACTACTGAAAGGTTTTCACACCAACGGCGCGTCAAAATGTCGTTATAAAATAACGCTCTAAACTATTTAGAATACCTTTAAAGGAACCAACAGACACTGCATTAGCGACTGATATCAGACGAATTTTGGACACCCAATTTATGAAAGCCTGTCAAAGCGTCGAGCGTCTGGTTGCGCCACAACCGAAATGAGGACACAGATGTGGGGCAATGTCATTCAGTCCGGTTGTTATGTGATTGGCATCCCACAAATGAGATTGGCGTCGATCCAACCACATAACATGCCTAGCTAAGAGCGTCCGCATGTAAAGCAATTTCGATAAGTTCGCATATTGGATAGATGCCTTTATCAGTCTTTTAGATAAGCGACCGCCAATGCTCAGCCGCTTGACCCTTCACTGGCTTTGTTTTGACTAACTCAGAAACCTGCCTAAGCCTCCAGTAGTCAGAGTCGTGACTTAAGACGCGTCCTTGGGGGAAGCATGCAGGAACAAGAAGCACAGAGTCTATTCGATGAGTTTATGCCTCATGGCATGTGTTATATGTGGAGAAAGGATATACTGCTTCTGAATGTCGTTTCTGATCTTCTGATTGCGCTCGCCTATTTTTCTATTCCCCTCTTCCTGTTCTACTTTTTCAGACATCGCCGCAACATGCCGTTCCGGGGTGTCGTCTTGATGTTCTCACTCTTTATTTTCTCTTGCGGCGTCACACATCTCTTAGGGGTGTGGACGGTCTGGAATGGTAACTATGGCGTTCAGGGGTTAGGAAAGGCGATTACGGCGAGCATTTCAATTGCGACGGCCCTCATGCTGATACCAGTCATGCCTCATTTGATGGCATTGCGTAGCCCAAAGGAACTGGAGCTTGCCAATGACGCCCTTACGCTTGAGATAAAAGAGCGAAAAAAATCCGAAAAACTTCGAAAGACGCTAGAAAAAGACCGGCAACGACTCGGCCATGAGATCGCTCACATCGGGCGACTAAACTCTATGGGACAGATGGCAACAGGGCTCGCCCATGAGCTCAATCAGCCCCTTACCGCTATCATGCAAGGGGCTGATGCGGCCCTCACAGAGCTGCGCGGAAGCAATACAGACAAGCGTGAAGTTGTCGACCTTCTGGAAGATCTGGAGACCCAAGCGTTCCGAGCCGGTGAAATCATCCAGGGCCTTAGAGAATTCGTCAGAAAAGACGATGGAGCAATGACTGCGTTTAACGTCAATGAAATGGTCGAACAAACGCTTTCATTGTTTGGGGGTGAGATCGAAAAGTACAATATTACGCTAACGTTCTATCCTACAGAGATCCCGGAAATCACCGCAATACGGATTCAATGCATCCAAGTTGTCGTAAACCTTGTCCAAAATGCCATTCGCGTTTTGAGCGCTTCCAATACGCAGTCACCGGAAATCCGCGTATCAACTTTCATGGAAGATGGAGGCATTATTTTAGCGGTCGAAGACAATGGACCCGGCATTCCAAATGAAGATATTTTTGCCCCATTTTTCACGACACACTCTGAAGGTCTTGGAATGGGTTTGTCGATCTGTAAATCTATAGTAGATGAAAACGGAGGGAGAATTTGGGTGGATCAGAATACTCATATGACGACCCGGTTCTGTATCTCAATATCAGCAGACAAAGTCGTGTCACAATGACAAGTCGGCTTATTGTTTACATTGTCGATGACGACCTTGCCGTTTTGACGTCAATGTCACGGGCGCTTACGAAGCGGGGCTATCACGTACAGACATTCTCGTCAGCTAGTCAATTCTTAGAGGGCTATGAGCCGGACATCCGGGGATGTCTCGTACTCGACCTAAGTATGCCGGGCATGGATGGTCTGGCATTGCAGAGAGAACTGAACGCACGTGGATGCGGTCTGCCGATGATTTTTATTACGGGTCACGGCGGAGTCACTGAGTCTGTCAATGCGCTGAAGTCAGGCGCGATAGATTTCTTACAAAAACCCTTCAAGCAATCACAGTTACTAGACGCTATTGAACGTGCCTTTGAGCTGTTTACGCAACTTGAAATCGGGAACGCGGAAAACCGTGACTTTCTTGCGAAATATGCAAGACTCTCTGAACGTGAAAAAGACTTGATTACCGCAATTCTGGAAGACCAAGGCGAGGTCAGCAGCAAAACGCTCGCTAGGAAACTTGGAATAAGTCACCGGACCGTGGATCAACACAGAGCCAAGGTTTTCATCAAGATGGATGTGGCCTCTATGACAGAACTCGTAGCGCTTCTGGTAAAATTCCAAACGCGCAAAGGTCCTCTACCGGAGGGTTGAAAACGACTAGGTAATTTCACTTAGTAGTCTCACGGATTGTAAGTCGCTGTCTCTTGAGCCAAATGACAGCTAAGCATAGCTTCTGTTGTGCGGGATTATGATCTTACGTGTGGGGAAAGATCGTATTTCAAAATGAACCCGGTCTCTAGTGGGCCGGGTTTTTCTTTTAGAGACTTGAAAATTTATCACCCCGAACGCAAAGCGACTTCACTTCGCATTCAATACCAATTGGGGTCAACTTAGATCAACAAGTGTCCGTTTTAGGGCGCTTCCCGCCTCTCTACCCCTTCTGCAAGTTTCTTGCTTTTTCTCGAAAGAATAACAGGACTTCTAGTTTCATTCGAGCGGTAGTGTTTGCACGGCCTGATGTGAGGGCCTTGTCTCGGTAGGGGCCCGCATAGTGCGCGCCTCGTAACCGGAGACGACCCATGACTCACTCAACGACCGTGACTAAACCTGAATCGGATACGCCGACACCCCAAGCGCCACGCAAGGGCACAAAGCTTGCCAAGCTGGTTAATCTGTTAGCACGCAAGAACGGCGTGACCCTCGTGCAGGCCAGCGAGACCCTGGGATGGCAAAAGCATTCAACAAGCGCCGCCCTGACAGGATTGCGTAAACGGGGTTATCTGATCAAACGCCAAAACCGGGCGAACAAGGACCCGATCTACCGCAGTGTAGAGAACTAGGAAGTGACATGACGGCGTCCTTAGAAGCCCTTGGCGACGCGGATCGCCCTCTCCTGCTCAAAGCCTTGTCAGAGACAATTGATATCGATCCACCGACCAGCATCTCCCAAGACATGATGCGTCTCATCATCGGCTGGCAGATCCAAGCATCTGACAGCCCTGGCACCGTCCGGCCGCTCGTTAGACAAATGGATCAACACTTCGCCGCTAAAGACCTGGCGTCAGAGAAGAAGGCAAGCCACCGCCAGCTTCAGCCTCATGCCCAACTGTCGCCTGGAACGCAGCTCATACGGGAATGGCGGGGTGAGGCCTATTGCGTGGAGGTGCTAGAGAAAGGCTTTGTCTATGAAGGCCAACACTATGGCTCCCTCTCGCCGATCGCAAAGGTGATCACAGGGTCTCACCGCTCAGGTCCTCAGTTCTTTGGAACAGTGCGTGAAGGAAAGGCGTTGCGCGGTTTATACGCGCAAGTCGTCTGAAGAGGGCCTTGAGCTTCAGTTCAACTCTCTCCATGCCCAGAGGGAGGCCTGCGAAGCTTACATTCTCTCTCAAGCGGGAGAAGGATGGCACTGTTTACCTCAAGCCTTTGATGATGGCGGCGTCTCAGGCGGACATCTAGAACGACCCGGCCTCCAAGCGTTGATCGAGGACGTCAAAGCGGGTCTGGTGGATGTCATTATTGTCTACAAGGTCGATCGCCTAACGCGGTCCCTTGCGGACTTCTCAAAGCTGGTTGAGATCTTTGATCAGCATGACGTGTCTTTCGTCTCTGTGACTCAAGCGTTTAACACGACCAACTCCATGGGCCGGCTTACATTGAACGTGCTGCTCTCTTTTGCGCAGTTCGAACGCGAAGTGACGGGCGAGCGGATCCGAGACAAGATCGCACTCTCCCGGAAGCGCGGCCTTTGGACGGGCGGCCTTCCGCCCTTGGGTTATGACGTGGTGGATAAGAAACTAGTTATCAATGAAGGCGAAGCCGAGCAGGTCCTCCATATCTTTGAGCGCTATCTCCAACTCAAGACTGTACGCCTCTTACAAGATGAGCTGACTCGAGACGGCTATCTCTCTAAGCGACGGATAACAAAGACGGGACAGGCGACGGGCGGCAAGCCTTTTGAACGCGGCGCTCTCTACTCCCTCCTCAAGAACAGGACCTATCTGGGTCTAACAACCCACAAGGGCGAAAGCTTCGACGGAGAACATGAGGCTATCCTTGAGAAGGAGCTCTTTGACAGAGTTCAGCGCATTCTAACAAGCAATCGACGGACATCGCGACTTCGGGCGAAAGCCAAGCATCGCAGCCTTCTTGCCGGGAAGATCCGCACGCCTGAGGGTCATCTTCTCACCCCAAGTCATGTCAAACGAGGTTCACGGCGTTACCGATACTATGTGGAGCCAAGGCATACAGGTGAGCCATCGCTTAACAGACGCCCTATCCGCCTGCCCGCGCCTGAGATCGAGTCTGTTATCTGTAACGCCCTTGCAGACTATCTCACAGATACAAGACAGCTCGTAAAAGTCCTTGGCGATGCAGTGATAAGTCCGGATCAGCTCGAGCAAATCGAACCCAAGGCTGCGACACTGGCTGAAAGACTCCGAGCGGCTGTCCGGTCATCTGACATTGAAGACGTAATTATCTCTATCATTGAGACGATCACGCTTATCTTGGATGATGGCTCTCCGATTGGCTTAGATGTGTCCCTTGATCTCACAGTGCTGGCAGCTCAGTTGGGCATCGCTGTATCCGACCTTGGCCAGACCACCCTCACCGTCGAAGCGCATCTCAAAGTCTGCAATAACGGCAAGAAGATCATCGTCGGGAATAAGACCAAGCCCGCCAACCCCAATCCGACACTTATCCGCACACTGCGTCTCGCGCATAAACTCAAGGCCCTGCATCTTGCAGCAAGACCTCTATCGATCTCGGAGATCGCCGCGAACCAAAATCTCGACAAACGACATGTCTGGCGGATCCTCCGACTCGCCTTCTTGGCTCCGGATATACAGATCGCGATCCTTAATGGTCGACAGCCACGGGACATGCTCCAGAAAGATCTCATTTATCCAGCCCTGCCCTATTGCTGGAAACGGCAGCGTATTCTGCTGGGCTTCCCGCCACTCTAAGCATAACCGGCGCTGATCCGACCAATCCAGACTCTCACGTAGCATCCGCCCGACCAAAAAGCGGAGCTCGAAATCTCGCTCGAGAGATAAACGGCGAAAATCGCGCAAATAAGACGTGTTCTGAGCGTCTCCGCCACTTTTTTTCCGAGCGAACTCCCTTTTGGGGTATAGCTTGATAGTCTGCCGGTATTTCAGGGTCTTAGCGCTGATGTTCGGCTAAACGGTGTGTCTGAGACGCTCAGAACACGTCTTATTTGCGCGATTTTCGCCGTTTATCTCTCGAGCGAGAT
>JBCBGR010000017.1:0-18005 GCA_038526555.1 Pseudomonadota bacterium | reverse complement strand
TTCGATCTATCTCGATCTCGGCGATCTCAGTGTCGATATGCCGGACGGGCTGAACTTCAGCGCATTCGACCGGATCATCATCGTGGCCTGCGGAACAGCCTTCTACGCCAGTATGCTGGGCAAATATATGTTTGAGCAAGTCGCTGGCATTGCGACTGACATCGATATCGCCTCAGAGTTTCGCTATCGCGACCCCGTCCTCAGCCCGAAGAGCTTGATGATCGTGGTGTCCCAATCCGGCGAAACCGCTGATACGCTGGCTGCGCTGCGCTACGCCAAAGACGCAGGCCTGACGACGGCCGCCCTTGTCAATGTCATGACATCGACCATGGCGCGCGAAGCCGACATTGCCATGCCGATCAAGGCGGGTCCTGAAATTGGTGTGGCGTCAACAAAAGCGTTTACGTCCCAAACCAGTGCCCTAGCCGCACTCGCTGTTGGCGCCGCGCATCAGGTTGGGAAAATCAATGCGACCGCACTTCAGGACTATTGTCGTGCTCTGGCCACATTACCACAGCGCATTTCAGAAGCCGTTCTGGAAACAGGGGCGATTAATGAGGCTGCACAAAGTCTGACAAAGGCAAAATCTATCTTCTTCCTCGGCCGCGGCCCGATGGTGCCGATTGCGCTCGAAGGCGCGCTGAAGCTCAAGGAAATCTCCTATATTCACGCCGAAGGCTATGCGGCGGGCGAGCTGAAGCACGGTCCAATTGCCCTGATTGAAAAAGGCACACCCGTCATTGTCGTCGCGCCAGAGGATGAACTGTTTGAAAAGACTGTATCCAACCTCCAGGAAGTCGCCGCCCGTGGCGCGCGCGTGATCCTGTTTACAGACCCTAAGGGTGCACAAGTAGCCAAAGGCCTATCACAGACGATCATCGCCTTGCCGGAAGGTAGCCCGCTCACAGCCCCGATCATTCAAGCTATTGGGCAACAATTGCTGGCCTATCACACAGCGGTCGCGCTCGGTACAGATGTGGATCAACCCCGCAATCTGGCGAAATCGGTGACGGTCGAGTAACGCCTAGACGCTACGAAAGCGCGCGCGGTCGAAGACCCGCAAGACCTGAACCAGATCATGTCCGCGCTTCAGGATAAGACCGCCTGGTGCAACCACTGAGAATTGGCCTTGCCGCTTTCGCAAAGCAGGCGTCTTTTCAATGCGGTAAAGTGGATGCTCGCTCGCTTTGCGGAACACGGAAAACACACATCGGTCCGGCATAAAGTCGATAGCATAATCCTTCCAGTCGCCCTTCGCGACCATCTGGCCATAGACATTCAGTATTTGCGAAAGCTCACGACGATCAAAACTGACTTGTGAGGGGGTTTTGTACCCATTCCCAATCCGAACAACCTTATTCATCGCCTGATTTATAGCCAGAATTCAGGCGGTGATGCAAAGACTAAGCGGGGTGCTTGTCACAGACTGTGATCGCATCGCCACATTCCTGCCACCTTCTTGGCCGATATAAGGGGTGTCGAGAGGGCGGGATGGATACAGCGTGGTTCTTTTCAGCCCCCCAGACCCCATGTTGGAGCTTTCACGCTTCTCTCGGCACCCTTACGTGCGATTTAAGGCTCCAGGCGCGCGGCTCCAATGATGGCAGCTGTGTCAGAGTCGTGCGCCAGAACAGCCAAGCCTTTCATCGCATGAAGACCGCAAATGGGCGTTCCTGACCAATCCTTATAGTCAATGTCTGTCACAACATTGGCTAGCTTGAGGGTCCGCCCCCCATTCTCGCCTTTTTTGACGGTCACATTATGCTCACCAGGTTTGTAGTGAATAAGCGCGAGCTTTGATCCTGCTGGAATATCGCTTGAGATGCAGAGTTCACCACTTTGTCGGAAAAGCGAGACTGTTTTAGGAAGATCACTACTGGCAAGCTTCGCATCTGTCAGACGCGATCCATGCGACGCCCCGTCAACAACCATCATCGGTGTATAGACACCTGAATCGATCGACATGTCATAAGCTTTCTGGCGTTTGGTAAAGGCCTTGTGCGCAAACGTATCTTCCCAACCGAGATAGTCCCAATAGGTCACACCGTAAGTGAGAGCGAGCACATCCGGCATGGTGGCATCCACCTCAACCACCTGCTCATTCGCTGGCGGGCAGGATGAGCAGCCTTGGGAGGAGAAGAGTTCCACAACTGTTGTCGGCTGCGAGACCATTTCCGCCATGGCGGATGAGGCAAAGCAAGCTGTTGCAAGAACGGTCAGAGGTCCGATCACTTTTTGATATGGATGCTTTGTAGGCATGTACTCTACTTAAGACGACAATTCTGAACAGGCCAACAACAGCTGTATCACGTTGCGGTGAGGTATAACTTATGTTGGACTCTCGGAACGCTAGAGAGAGGGCATTGGACCCGTATCAGGTTTCCCGTCCCCATCCAGATCCGGATCGCCATCTGCAGACAGCAGAACCGCAATCCAGCGAGTCGTCGGGAATTGCGCCAGAATGATCATCAAGATCACTGTCATTGGCGCGGATAGAAACATTCCCACGCCGCCCCACAGCGCGCCCCAAACCGTCAAGCTCAACACGACGACCAGCGCACTCATATTCATGCTGTCACCCATCATTTTGGGCTGAATTGTATTTGAGATAACGAATTGTGCGCCGAAGAGGACTCCACCGAGGACAGCCACTCGCGCGAGACTGTCAAATTGAACGAGACCAAACACAACGGGCAGCGCAACCGCCGCAAAACCGCCGACAATTGGGATATAGTTGAGGATAAAGATCACAAGCGCCCAGAAGAGCGCATTATCCAATCCCAACGCCACCATTGCGATATAGCTGATGATCGTCTGGATGAGGGATACAACCGTCTGGACCGAAATATATTGCTCGATCGAATGGCGAATGGAGGTCCCAATATTCTGCGCCTTTTTGCGGCGCACAGGGTCAGGGAAGAGATTGTCCATTTTGGCCGGGAAACCAGCCTGTGCGACAAAAAGGAAAATTACGTAAATGGCGATCAACAGGAAGTTGGACAGTACGCTCTGAATAGACTGAGCAAACCCACCGAGACCACTTTGGAGGGCGTCTGTGATGCCAAATCGCTGATTCAATGCGGTATAGGATAAATCTTGGCCGGTAAGATTCCCCGCCAAAAGGAATATCTCATTGATCCGCTCATTATATCGCGGGGCTTCATTGACGACGCTACCGATTGTATCAGCAACCACTACGATAAGGCCAACAAGCGCTGCAACAGTCACGAGAATCGCGACTATTAACGCTAGCCAATAAGGAATTAGGCGAGACAGTCCATCAATCCAGCGCGCAAAGGCATCAATCGTCAGCCAGAAAAAGATCGCTAAAGCAAAGGGCGCGACGAGGTCCCGCGTTACATAAAGGGTCCAAAACAGTGCGATCGCGGCAATCAGCAAAAGGGCGGATCGAATGGTTGTATCAGTCTGCATAGATTGTCCTTATTGCATTCTCGCGCGCACCCCCATACGAAAATCGACACTATGGCAGATTATTCCGATATGCTGGGCGGAAAGCCCACGCCCAACACGATTTTCATCGGCACAGACACGGACGGTGTTCGCCAGGAATTAAGGCTGGATAAGGCCAACCGGCACGGCTTGATAGCGGGGGCGACTGGCACGGGTAAGACCGTCACCCTTCAAATCTTGACGGAAGGCTTTTCGGCTAATGGCATTCCGGTCTTTGCCGCTGATGTGAAAGGCGATCTGTCGGGGATTTCGCAATCCGGATCAGAGACCCACAAACTGCATGACAAACTGCTCTCGCGCGCGGCCAAAATCGGCCTCCGCGATTACAGCTATGCGGCCTTCCCGACCATTTTCTGGGACCTGTATGGCAAGCAAGGACATCCTGTTCGCACAACGATTTCCGAGATGGGGCCTGTGCTGCTGTCACGCCTAATGGGCCTGACGGAGACGCAAGAAGGCATCATGACCATCGCGTTTGAATATGCTGACGACAATGGGATGCTGCTGCTCGATCTGAAGGACCTTAACAGCCTTCTCAACCATCTGGCTGAAAACCGCGAAGCGGTGAGCCGAGAATATGGTAACGTCACAGGCCAAAGCGTCGCCGCCATTCGGCGTGATCTGCTCACGCTAGAACGCGCTGGTGCCGAAGAATTTTTTGGGGAGCCCGCCCTAGAGCTTGAAGATTTCATGCGTGTCGACGCTGATGGTCGCGGTGTGGTCAATATTCTGGCGGCTGACGAACTCATTAATAGTCCGGCGCTTTATGCGACTTTTCTGCTCTGGCTGCTGTCTGAGCTCTTCGAAGAACTCCCTGAAGTCGGCAATCCGGACAAACCCAAAATGGTCTTCTTCTTCGATGAAGCTCACCTGCTTTTTGACGATGCGCCGAAGCCCCTGATCCAGAAGATTGAGCAAGTCGCCCGCCTCATCCGATCAAAAGGTGTTGGGGTCTACTTTGTCACACAAAACCCCATGGACATTCCAGACAGTGTGCTGGGTCAGCTCGGCAATCGCATCCAGCATGCCCTGCGCGCTTATACGCCGAAAGAACAGCGCGCCGTCCGCGCCGCAGCAACCTCATTCCGGGAAAACCCGAGCTTTGACACGGAAGAAGTGATCACGGATCTCGGTGTGGGTGAAGCATTAGTTAGCCTGCTTGATGATCGCGGTGCGCCGGCCATTGTCGGTCGAACCCTCATCCGTCCGCCCTCATCCCGCCTCGGTCCTGCGAAGAAATCAGAGCGGCGCAGCATACAAGCCGACAGCCCTGTCGGCGAGAAGTATGACGAGCCCATCGACCGGGAAAGCGCTTATGAAGTGCTAGAAGGCAGGGCCGAAAAGCGCGCCCAAGAAGAAGCCGCTGAGGCTAAGCGCCAAGAGCGCGAAAAGGCGAAAGCGAAAGCCAAGAAAACATCGCGCCGTTCCTCCAAATCCGCTGACAATGTCATCATGAAAGAGGTCACCCGTGCTCTGCGCAATGAAGGCCGCCTCATCATGCGGCGGGCCATGCGCAATGCGGTGCGGGGAGTCCTCGGCGGGATGATGCGGCGCTAGGCGCGTGCTCACCCGCTTTGCGCCCTCTCCCACGGGCTTTCTCCACCTCGGTCATGCCTATGCGGCAGAGAAGGCTTTCTCACACAGACCCTGCCTCCTACGGATCGAAGATATCGACACCACCCGATCCCGTCCGGAATTTTATGACGCGATCTTTGAAGATTTGCGCTGGCTGGGCTTTGATTGGTCGAAGCCCGTGCGCGTTCAGAGCGAGCACCTGAGCGACTATCAGAGTGTCATTGATGCCTTAGACGAAAGAGGCATACTCTATCGGGACTACACCACCCGGAGTGGTCGTGAGGATCGAAGCCTCCCCCCGATCGTGAAACTCTCCATCGAACGGGCCATGGAAGCAATCAGTACAGACACGCTTTCATTTCAAGAAGGCTCAGAGACCGTAAATGTCGACCTGAATTCACTATACGACAAAACCGTCAGCCGCCGCGACATTGGAACCAGCTACCATATCGCGGTCACGCATGATGACAGGCAGCAGCAAGTAACGGATGTGGTTCGGGGTCAGGATCTTTTTGAGGACACCCCTTTGCACGTCCTCATTCAGACGCTGATGGGCTGGCCTGTCCCACGCTACCATCATCATCCATTGGTTATGGAGAGCGATGATAAGAAAATGAGCAAGCGGTCGGGGTCGCAGACTATCCGATCGCTGCGGGAACAAGGGATGAGCCCAAAAGAGATTTTAACGCTAGCGCGGGATCGCGCCGAGGGATCCACCTAGCCCACAAACGCCTTTTCAACGACAAAGTGCTTCGGCTCAGAGTTGGAACCTTCTTCCAGTCCAAAGCCTTCAACGAGTTTCGCCGTGTCGTCGATCATGTCCTTGGACCCGCAGATCATCACGCGATCCGTCTCCTTGTTCAGCGGTGGCGTCCCCGCGGCCTCAAACAGTTTGCCTGTTTCCATCAGAGTCGTAATCCGACCCATCAGGGGATAATCTTCGCGCGTCAGCGAGGTGATGAGTCTCAGTTTGGGGGAACCATCTTCATTGACCACCATCTCGCCGACCAGAGGATCGTTGATAAGATCATCCACAAGGCGTTTTGAATATTGCAGTTCCGCCTCTTCCCGACAGGTATGTGTCACGATCACTTCGTCATAGCGCTCATAAGTCTCCGGATCGCGGACCAGAGACGCAAACGGTGCAAAGCCGGTCCCAGTCGAGAACATCCAGAGCCGTTTGCCAGGTAGAAGTGCATCCAGCACCAAAGTCCCGACAGGCTTACGGCCCAAAAGAACCGTGTCGCCTTCTTCGATCAACTGAAGCCGAGACGTAAGCGGACCATTTTCGACCTTGATCGAGTAGAACTCCAGCTTGTCGTCCCAGGCCGGGCTGGCGACAGAATAGGCGCGCATGATGGGGCGCTTCTGCTCCTCCGTCTTGGGCAAGCCAATCATGATGAATTCGCCCGTACGGAACCGGAAAGAGGGTGGGCGCGTAATCGAAAAGGCAAAGAGGCGGTCCGTGAAGTGCTCAACCTCGAGCACTTTTTCCTCTGTGGGCGCATTAGACATGAGAGGGCTTTCTTTTCTCGCGAGTATTCGCAGCGCGCGGCCTGTAGCAGGTCTGCGGCACCATTCAACAATTGTTATACAGAACGTTCGTTCTTTATATAGAACGATTTCAGTGAGTAGCAATCACGTTTTCGATAGAGACAAACATGATCTTTTCTGGACCTATCGCAAGACGCAAGGGCTCAGGTCTTCTATGAGGGTGATATGAGTGAGATCAGACAAGCGACGTCTTTCCCCGATGTGAGCCGTGAGGATTGGAAAGCCCTCGCCGAAAAGGGCCTGCGCGGGGCAGCCTTTGAAACACTCATCAGCGAAACCGAAGACGGCCTGAAACGTGGGCCGCTTTTTGATCAATCGGATCGCTCGGACACCCACGCCGCTCTTTCCCGTTCTGACGAACCGCTTTTGGATGGACGCCCTTGGCATATGTGCGCCCCTGTCGAAGACTCCGATATTGATTTCGCGAACACGCAGCTTCTCGAAGACCTGAAAGGCGGAGCGAGTGCGGTCCGGATTGGTAACATGCCGATCACCCGTCGTGCAGACCTCAGACGTTTGCTTGAAGGCGTTTATATCGAGCTCGTCCCCATCATCTTTGCACCTGACAGTCCGGGGGCTGCCCACGCACTCGAGCTTGACGATCTCCATAAGACGTCTGTCACACTTGGTATGAACCCGCTCTCAGACAAATCGGACACCCCAGAAAATTGGCGCGCCTTTACGATCAATGCCGCCGCGATCCATGAAGCTGGGGGTAGCGACGGACTGGAGCTGGCCGTGTTCACAGCAACGGTGGCAGAGAGTTTCCGTCGTCATGGCCAAGAGGTCGAGGGCGATCTAAGCGCGCTTTTCGCCGTTGGTCCGGATACACATCTAAACATCGTTAAAGTTCGGGCGGCAAGGAAACTCTACGCAGGAGTGGCCAGCGCATTCGGAATCGAAACGCCTACCCTCCCGATCCATACCATCACCAGCCTCCGCATGATGCAGAGCCAAGATGCGTGGACGAATATGCTCCGGACAAGCAGTGCAGGGTTTGGGGCCGTCGTGGGTGGCGCGGACTATCTCACGCTGCGTCCTTTCACAGAGACCCCTGCGGATCGACGGTTGGGCAACGCCACCCCATTCGGCCATCGCATTGCCCGAAACCAGCAACTCCTCATGATGGAAGAAAGCCATCTGGGTCAGGTGGGCGACGCAGCCTATGGCAGCTATTTCCACGAAGCGCTGACGGAGGAGATGGCACAAGTAGCCTGGACACAGTTCCAAGCGATTGAAGCTGCGGGCGGTTTGCCTGCCTTCGAGGCGTCCGGCGTATTACAAGCAGCGATTGAAGCGGACAAAGCTAAACGCCAAGAGAGAGATGACCCCATTCTGGGCGTGACCCTCCACCCCAGTGACGATGTCCCCGCAGCGGAGGTCCGCTAAGATGAGCTTTCCTGATTTCACTAAAATCGCGTTACAGTCTGGCGCGTCACGGGTCCGCGAAGGCTCTATCTGGAGTTCCCCGGAAGGCATTGATGTCAAAGCGGCCTACGGCACGGATGACATTGCGGGTCTTGACCATCTGAACACTTATCCCGGTCTCGCCCCTTATGTGCGCGGCCCATACCCGACCATGTATGTCCAAAGACCCTGGACCATCCGGCAATATGCCGGCTTCTCAACAGCGGAAGATTCGAACGCTTTCTATCGCCGCAATTTGGCGGCGGGACAAAAGGGTCTCTCGGTCGCCTTCGATCTGGCCACACACCGGGGCTATGATTCTGATCACCCCCGCGTTCCAGGCGATGTGGGCATGGCAGGCGTCGCAATTGATTCGATCTACGATATGCGCGTTTTATTTGATCAGATCCCGCTGGATAAGATGAGTGTCTCTATGACCATGAACGGGGCGGTTCTCCCCGTACTGGCGCTCTACATTGCGGCGGCTGAAGAACAGGGCGTTAAAGCAGAGCAACTCGCCGGAACCATTCAGAATGACATTCTGAAGGAGTTCATGGTGCGCAACACTTACATCTATCCGCCGGCGCCTTCCATGCGGATCATTGGCGATATCTTCGCCTACACGTCAGAGTATATGCCGAAATTCAACTCGATCAGTATCTCTGGCTATCACATGCAGGAGGCTGGCGCGTCCGCCGATATTGAACTGGGCTACACGATCGCAGACGGCTTGGAATATGTCCGCACAGGGCTCGCCGCCGGGATGGACATTGACCGCTTCGCCCCGCGTCTCTCCTTCTTCTGGGCCATCGGCATGAACTATTTTATGGAAGTGGCGAAGATGCGCGCGGCGCGCCTACTTTGGGCCAAACTAATCAGCCCGTTCGGACCGGAAAACCCGAAATCGACCATGCTCCGCACCCATTGTCAGACGTCAGGCTGGAGCCTGACGGCACAGGACGTGTTTAACAATGTGGGACGGACCCATATCGAAGCGATGGCCGCCGTCGATGGACACACACAAAGCCTGCACACAAATTCGCTCGATGAGGCCTTGGCGCTCCCCACGGATTTCTCAGCGCGTATCGCACGCAACACGCAGATCTATCTGCAGACCGAAGGCGGCCACACCAAGACCATCGATCCATGGGGTGGATCCTACTATGTCGAGGCGCTGACCCATCAGCTCGCCGACAAGGCGCTCGCCCACATTCAAGAAGTCGAGACTTATGGCGGCATGGCCAAGGCCATTGAGGCGGGCATTCCGAAAATGCGGATTGAAGAATCAGCGGCTCGCACGCAGGCACGTATTGATAGCGGCGCGCAAACGGTCGTTGGCGTGAACAAATATGTCGTCGATGATGAACACGATATTCCGATCCTGAAAGTCGATAATGCCGCTGTTCGACAAGGACAGATCGCACGCCTCCGCCAGTTAAAAGCGGATCGTAATGCTGAAGTTGTGGCCAACGCCCTCGATGCGCTCACGAAAGCCGCTGACACAGGCGAAGCCAATCTGCTGGGCTTAGCCGTCGATGCCGCGCGCAAGAAAGCCACTGTTGGCGAAATCAGCGATGCGCTCGAAAAAGTCTATGGGCGGTTTGAAGCCATACCTGCAGGCGTGACGGGTGTCTACTCATCGGCATTCGATGAGCGGAACCCAGCCTACAAAGACGCGGTGTCTCGGGTTAAGGCCTTCTCAGAATTGGAAGGGCGCAAACCGCGTATCCTGATCGCCAAAATGGGCCAGGATGGCCATGATCGCGGACAGAAGGTCGTGGCCACCGCGTTCACCGATCTCGGCTTTGACGTCACGATCGGGCCGCTTTTCCAGACACCCGAAGAAGCTGCGCAGCTGGGTATTGCGGATGATGTCGACATTATCGCGGCCTCGTCGCTGGCCGCAGGCCATCTCACACTTGTGCCCGAACTGCGAGATGCGCTGGCCGCTCGCAAGCGCAACGATATCCTGATCATTGTTGGCGGTGTGATCCCACCAGAGGATATTGAAACCCTGAAAGAGATGGGCGCAAAGGCCGTCTTCCCACCCGGCACCAATATTCCCGACGCTGTTCTGGAAGTGCTGGACGTGGTGAATATGCGCCTCAGTCAGGGTGCCGCTTAAGGCTACTGAAACTCGAGCCGCTCCTGACTGGCAAAGAAGAGAGACGCGACTTCCGCGTCTTTCACGCTTTCTTCCGGGATTTTAGACAGGATCGTGCGGATCGTATTTTTGCGTTCCATGAGGGCGACTTCGAAATCGGCCTCGATCCGCGCCCGCGTCCCGCGCATTTCCAGATTGCTCATCAGGGATTCGTAAATATCGACGCGCCCCATGAGGAAGTAGCTCTCATAGAGGATTTTCGACGCGATCTTTTCGTGAATATCGCGATAGCCAAGCTGCTCGAGCATTTTATCGACAGGCTTGACGATAAAATCGAGCTCTTCGCGAATGCTGGGGTTGATGAGATATTGGCGTTTGATTTTCAGAAGACTGTTTTCAATCGCCTGTATCGTGTCTGGGTCGGCTTCATTATTCGTGACGATGACCAAGTCAATGTCAGAACCTTTTATGGGCACGTCCAGCGTCTTGTGATTGCGCGGCGTGTCATGCGCGAGGAAGTAGGCGATATCGCCCGATAGGAAGACCACGCAATGCTTATAAAGCTCTGCCTGAAGTTCCGGTTCCAGCGCCAGCAAAGCCTGACGCGCCCGACTCAACTTGCGTAGAGAAATATTCCGGAAACGGTTCGCCATCAGCGTCCCACCTTCCACCGCCATAACGGATTGCTCTGGCAAGTAGATCAGGCTGAAGGTCAGGAAATCCCGCAAAATTGAGGGCGACAGGCGCAACACATTGTCCCGCGTAATATCATAGCGCAGATAGTAACGCGCGCAATTCCTGATCCGGATATCCTTCGACACGTAGCACGTCCGCCAAAGGCTGATCGGCGGAATATCGGAGAGGGCTTCTGACAATTTCCAGCCCGGAATGGGTCCTACTTCGCGAACAATAGCGGCAATGCGATCGACAATGGGCTGAATGCCGTCCGCTTCCTTCGCGTTAGATGGGACCACGTCACTATGCGTTGCTTCGGTCATACGATGTCCATGCCGATTGTCGCTGCGCCTGTATAGGAAAAAGCGGCCTCGCGTGAGTGTGATCAGCGATCACGCTTTTTACCAATTGACCCGAAAGCCAGATCGTGGGAAATATCCCACATGAACACTGAAGCTCTGATTACCGAACTGGAACGCTTTGCGCAAAGCAGCGGGCAGTCCGTCTCGACCGTCTCTCGCAAAGTCTTCAATGACGGCAAGACCCTTGCCCGCTTGGCCGAAGGCGGACAACTCACACCCCGCACGCTTTCCAAAGCCACGGCGCGTCTGGCTGAACTCCAACGCGAAGATGCCGGTCCACTCGGCCTGGAACTCTCCCACCTGGATCGCTTGGAAGCCGAAAGCATCCACATCATCCGGGAAGTCGTCGCCCAGTGCGAAAATCCAGTTATGCTTTACTCTGTCGGGAAAGACAGTTCCGTTATGCTGGAACTGGCGATCAAGGCCTTCTACCCCAGCCCACCGCCTTTCCCGCTCATGCACATTGATACGCGCTGGAAGTTCAAGGAAATGTATGAATTCCGCGACCGCCGTGCCAAGGAAGCGGGGATGGAACTTATCGTTCACATCAACCCTGACGCGATCAAAGATGATGTCGGCCCCTTCACCCATGGCTCCGCAGAACACACGCACATTACGAAAACCATCGGCCTGAAGCAGGCGCTGGATGCTGGCAAATTCGACGCCGCTTTTGGGGGGGCGCGGCGCGATGAGGAAAAGTCCCGTGCCAAGGAGCGCATCTTTTCCTTCCGGAACGAAGTGCACCGCTGGGACGCGAAGAACCAGCGCCCAGAGCTCTGGGATATCTACAATGCACGCGTCAAAAAAGGCGAAAGCATGCGGATCTTCCCGCTGTCCAACTGGACCGAACTCGATATCTGGCAATATATTCACCGTGAGAAAATTCAGATTCCGGACCTTTATCTCTCCGCTCCACGGCCTGTCGTGAAGCGCGATGGCATCTGGTTCATGCGGGATGATGACCGTATGCCGTTAGAACCAGGCGAAGAGCCGGAAATGCGCTCCGTGCGATTTCGGACGCTCGGCTGCTACCCACTCACGGGGGCCGTCGAGTCAGAAGCTGACACACTCGAGCAAGTCATTCAGGAAACGCTTCTCGCCACCACATCTGAACGCCAGGGCCGGGTTATCGACTCGGATGCAGGTGCGTCGATGGAGAAGAAAAAAGAAGAGGGTTACTTCTAATGGCCCATCACGATCCCCTCATTGCTAAAGACATCAACGCCTATTTGGCGGCGCAGGAAAATAAGAGTTTTCTGCGGGTTTTCACCTGTGGCTCTGTTGATGACGGCAAATCCACACTCATTGGTCGCCTGCTATATGATTCTAAACTGATCTACGAAGATCAGATGGCGGCTATCGAGAAGGACTCCAAAACGTCTGGAACGACGGGCGAAAAGCCTGATCTCGCCCTGCTCGTGGATGGGCTGGCAGCAGAGCGCGAACAGGGTATCACGATCGATGTCGCTTACCGTTTCTTCTCAACGGACAAGCGCAAATTCATCATCGCCGATACGCCCGGACATGTTCAATATACACGGAATATGGCCACTGGGGCCTCAACAGCAGACGTCGCCGTCTTGCTAATCGATGCGCGTTACGGCGTTGTCGAGCAAACACGCCGTCACGCCTTTATTGCGAGCTTGCTCGGTATTCCGCAGGTCGTTGTCGCCGTGAACAAAATGGATCTGGTCGATTTTGATCAGCGCGTCTTTAACGACATTGATGTCGCCTTCCGGGCCTTTGCTGAAGATTTGCGGTTTGAAGACATTACAACTGTCCCAGTGAGCGCGCTGGTCGGCGATAATGTTACGACGAAATCTGATCGCACTAGCTGGTATAAGGGGCTGAGCCTGCTGGGTTTGCTGGAGACCGTTGAGGTCGATCGCGAAAGCCTTGAAGCCCCCTTTCGTCTGCCCGTACAGTGGGTCAACCGGCCTAATCTCGACTTCCGGGGTTTCTCTGGCACGGTTGCGTCTGGCACGATTTCCAAAGGCCAAGAAATCATTGCCATGCCGTCCGGCAAGCGTTCAACCGTGAAGGATATTGTGCTCTACAAAGACCATCTGGAGCATGCCTGCCAAGGTCAATCGGTCACGATAACGCTTGAAGATGAAATCGACGTGTCGCGCGGCGACATGCTCTGCAGCACGGATCACCCCGTCGAAGTGGCCGATCAGTTCCAAGCCCATCTGATTTGGATGGATGACACGGAACTCTTCCCGGGACGTCAATACATTATCTGCATAGCGAATACGTCTGCTTCTGGGTCAATCACGACCTTGAAACACCGTATTGACGTGACAGACCTCTCGGAAGCCGCGGCCAAGACGCTGACGCTGAATGAGGTCGGCGTTGTGACCCTGTCGCTGTCCAAGCCGATCCCGTTCGACCCCTATGCGGACAACCGGAAGACAGGCGCATTTATCGTCGTAGACCGGATCACCAACCGGACTGTTGGCGCAGGCATGATCGATTTCGCGCTGCGTCGCGCCAAGAATATCGTCCGGCAGGACCTTGTTGTTGACCGGATCGCCCGTGCGTCTCAGAAAGGTCAGCAACCAACAGTGCTGTGGTTCACAGGTCTGTCCGGGTCCGGCAAGTCAACAATCGCCAATCTCGTCGACAAGGCTCTGTTCGAACGCGGGCACCACACATATACGCTGGATGGCGATAATGTCCGCCACGGCCTGAACCGTGATCTGGGCTTCACCAAGGAAGACCGGATTGAGAATATCCGCCGGATCGGCGAAGTGGCCAAGCTGATGAGCAATGCGGGCCTCATCGTCATGTGTTCATTCATCAGCCCCTATCGTGCCGAGCGACAAATGGTGCGGGACATGATGGGCGAAGACGAATTCTTCGAAATCTTTGTCGACACACCGTTAGAAGTGGCTGAAGAACGCGATGTGAAAGGCCTCTACAAACGCGCCCGTGCGGGTGAAATCAAGAATTTCACCGGGATCGATTCCGAGTATCAAGCCCCTGTGAACCCGGATCTTCGCATTGATACGACCCAACTCTCGCCAGAAGATGCGGCAAAGCAGATCCTCGACCTGTTGCGCCAGCGTTTCCGACTGGATGACCCCAGCGTCGTCGTCCGCGACGGGGCGGGCATCTAATGGCCGATTATGATCTGTTTAACGGGGATGCGGACGGGATATTCTCACTTCTGCAACTCCGTCAGACCGATCCCCGCCACGATGCGGTTCGGATCACGGGGGTCAAACGCGCGATCAAGCTCTTCCCGCAAATCGCAGGAAAAGCAGGCGCAGGCGACCGCATCACCGCGCTGGATATCAGTATGGCGAAAAACGCTGACGGCCTCCGACAAGTCCTCAGTGACGGCGCGGATGTCCTTTATATCGATCATCACCAGACAGGTGATATTCCGGATCATGACAATCTGACGGTCTTAACCGATCAGGCCAAAGAGACCTGCACCGCCTATCTGGTCGATCAATATCTGGACGGCGCGAAACCCGCTTGGGCCATTTGCGGCGCGTATGGTGATAACTTCCAAGGATTGGCGCAACGTATCGCGGCTCAACGCGGTCTGACATTGCCTATGGGACGGCTTCGGAAGCTGGGCGAACTCGTCAATTATAACGCCTATGGCACAACGATTGACGATCTCCACATTCACCCGTCTGACTTGTTTGCCACGCTACTGGATTATCCGGGGCCTGTCGAATTTCTGGATGATCGCCATCCGACATTCCTGATGCTGCGCGATGGCTATGATTCTGATTGGGATGTGGCGCAAAATGCGCGCGAGCTTGATGTAAGCGATGCCGGGCAGGTCTTGGCGTTGCCCGTTGGCGCCGCGTCGAACCGGATTTCAGGGCTGTTTGGGAACGCCTTAGTTGATGAAGACCCGGATCAGGCGTTTGCTGTCCTCACAGAACTCCCTGACGGCGTCCATTACCGCGTCTCTATTCGCGCCCCCCGTGCGCGACAGACGGGCTCGGCCGCGACTTTAGCCCAAGCCTTTGGCGGCGGCGGCCGAACGGCAGCCGCCGGCATTGATGATCTGGCAGACCGTGATTTGGCGGATTTCATTGCCCAGTTCCGACAAGCTTTTGCCGCTTGAGGATAGAAAACGCACCATTTTCAGGTCGTCACATAAAATTGTGTGGTCGTTGGTCTAAAATGCGCTATGTAAGTTTCGCTAAATCTACCGGCTTGATGGAGACGACCATGTCCAAGCGCCGCCGCAAGAATCAGATCTTTGACGAAGCCATTCTTGAGCCTGGTTTCGCGGGTTTAGAAGCGCCCAAAAGCAAACGCCCGAAAGGTAAGGACTGGGGCAAAGCCCGCCGGTCCAATAAAAAGGCCGCTTACTGGGATTAATCGCCCTCGCCGACTGTTCTCGCCTCAGCCAGATAGTCTTCGGTGCGCATCTCAATCAGGCGAGAGGCGGTACGTTCGAATTCAAATGAGCCATCGCCGCTAACATAGAGCATGCTCGGCCCTGTATCAGCACTGATGATCAATTTCGTGCGCGTCTCATAGAGCGCATCGACGAGCGCAACAAAGCGCTTGGCCTGATTGCGCATGTCACGCCCCATTTGCGGAACTTGCTCCAACATGAGCGTATGAAATGTTTCAGCAATGGCGAGGTAATCAGCAGCGCCTAAAGGTCGATCACAGAGTTCCTCAAACGTCGCTCGCGCCGCGCCGCTGCCTGTTTGGTCCAAGATAAGCGTCCGCCCCTGAACGGTCAGCGTGGTGGGTCGCATTTTCGCGTTGCCTGTGATCCGAGTCCAGATATCATCCATCGCCTGATAGGTTTCAGGTCCGAGCGGGGTTTGATAGACCGGAGCAGCTGTTAGAGCACGAAGGCGATGATCCGTCTGCCCGTCGAAATCAAAAATCACCAAATGATCGGGCATCATCTTGATAAACGGCACAAATAAAGCCCGATTCAAACCGTTCTTGTATAGATCTTCCGGCGGTCTGTTCGAGGTGGCGACAACAACGACGCCTTCGGCCCAAAGGGCCTCGAACAAACGAGCGAGCAAGCTCGCATTGGTGATATCATTGACCTGAAACTCATCAAAGCAGAGCAGTGTCGCCTCTGCCGCAATGGAGCGCGCCACAGGCGGGATCGGATCGTCGCCATCCCCGCGTTTGTGGTGGGGATTGGCCCGTCGCCCCGCCTGATCCAGACGCCGCCATTCTCGTATACGCGCGTGCACGTCGATCATGAAAGCATGAAAATGGACGCGGCGTTTTTTGTCTAAGGGCGCAAACCGGAAGAAGACATCCATGAGCATGGATTTTCCCCGACCCACACCGCCCCAAAGATACAGACCTTTAGGGGCCTGCGGTTTCACGAAACGTCTGAGAAGACCGGAACTCCCCTCATAGTCAGCGAGTTTTGCCAACATGTGATCCAAAGCAGTGGCGGCTTCGACCTGCATGGGATCGTGAGACAGTGCACCTGAGGCGACCTTGTCCGATAGCCAGTCCTGAACAGAATTTTGTGTCATGAGTATGGTTGCTAGACGAGGATCAGCGCAAGGATTGCAATAGCGAGAAGCCCATACGCCGTCACAACTGACGCATAGAATATGACAGGGCGACGGATCGGCGGGAGGTCGTTAGATCGCGACAATACGAAGGGATTCTGATCTGCTTTACTCACACGGGCGCTTTCTCTGATCTTGTTCGAGGCGTCAACATCCAGAAATGCCGCGATCGCGCGAACTATGCCGTTCAGGCTCTGTTTAGTTTCTGATAAGGTAGAAGCACGCAATGGCGAGTCGTCATGTCATGAACACACGCCAGATAGTTTTAGAGGGGATTGCATCATATGGATCAGATCAACGAATTTATGGCCACCATGCCGGGATGGCTCGCAGCCATCATTACCGCTATCGTCGCCATCATTGTCGCTTACATCATCAAAAGCGCCATCACGACCGTCATCAATAAGACCCAGTTCGGGGCGAAAGCCAAGACCACAGGGGGCAACCTCGGTAGCGCACTGGGACGGGCCGGGTTCTGGCTGACCTTGCTCTTCTTCGTGCCGCCCTTCCTCGGCTTTTTGGAACTGGGCGAGTACGCCCAGCCGATTGATGACATGTTCAGCAGCATTGCGTCCTTCCTGCCCAATCTGATTGGTGCGGCGCTTCTTTTCGGTGTCGGCTATATTGTCTCGAAGATCGCTCAGAATGCGGTCACAACGACGCTTCGCGCCATGCAGGTCGATAATCTGATGAGCCGCTTCGGTGTCGCGTCGGCTACAGGATCGACGGGGTCTCTAGCCACCGCCTTAGGCACGCTTGTCTTCGTGATCGTTATTTCCTTCTTCGCCATCGGGGCGTTGGACGTACTCGACATTGATGCGATTTCCGGACCCTTAAGCGGCTTGCTTCAATCCTTCCTGGACTTCATTCCTGAGCTTATCAGCGCGGCTGTGGTATTGGGACTGGCGATCTTCATCGGGAAATTTGTCTCAAACTTCCTGAAAACTTTCTTACCCACGCTCGGCTTTGACAGTTCTGTCAACACGCTGATGTCAATCGATGATGGTGAAGGTCTGCGCTTTGCACCGTCTTCTGTTGCTGGCAACCTAGCTTTCCTGATCATCACGGTTCTCGGTCTGACGGCCGCGCTCGACATTCTCGGCATCGAGTTCCTGTCTGACACGTTTGACGACATTGTCGCCTTTGGCGGTCAATTGCTGCGCGCGGCTGTCCTGATCATGATCGGTGTCTTCCTCGCGAACTTTATCAGCCGGATTATGGCTGGAATGATTAGTCCACGGATCGCGGAATTCTTCCGCTATGTCGCCATTCTGATCTTCGTGTTCCTCGGCCTGTCCTCTTTGGACCCGGCTGGCGATATTA
>JBCBGR010000016.1:0-18224 GCA_038526555.1 Pseudomonadota bacterium | reverse complement strand
AGACGCTTTACGGGCGTCGATGCAGCGGCCCTGTCGTGGGACGCAATCGAAAGACGCTTGGGTCGGTAGAAAGGTCAACGGTTCGCGCGGGAACCGAAAAAATCACACATGGATTCAATCACCTGAGCGAATAATCGCAGCTGTGCCGGATTGTCGCGATTTTCAATCGTATATAGGCCATGGCGACCTTCGCGATCGTAACCCTGCCGCTGACGGGGCACATACGGCCCATGATGGCGGCTGCGCGAGCGCTGCGCAGTGCAGGCCATCGTCCCGTCGTCGTCGGTCCGATTGATCTGATCCAGCGCATCCCCAGCGATATTGAAACTTTTGCGATTGGTGAGCGCGATCTTCCTGTCGGACAGCTCGACCAACTCTGCACTTGTCTCACCCGCATGACTTCGTTTGCGGATATGCGGCAAATGTATCGTACCATCGCCACCCTCTCGCGCCTCTACATGAACCACCTGCCCGATGCGGTGATGAAACTGGGCGCGGACGGGATTATTCATGATCAGTTGGAGCCCGCGGCAGGCATTGTCGCGCGCGGTTTCTCCGAAGGCGATCGTACGTTTCGGCATGTCAGCTTGGCTTGTGCACTCCCGATGAACCGCGACGTTTACGTGCCGCCCCCGATCATGGGGTGGGCCTATCGTGACAGTGGGTATGGGGCATGGCTCAATGCAGGCTATTACCGCGTGGTCAACTGGCTCTTACGCGAACAAGGCGCGGTACTGGCAGAGGGTGCTGCGCAGTTTGGCCTGAGCAAGCCGGATGACCTCCCAGACTGGCAGCAGCCCTGGTCCGTTGATGATGGTCTGTCGCGGACAGCCGATTTGGCACAAGGTCTGGCCTGTCTCGATTATCCGCGCGCCAAGCCGCCTGTCTATTTGGGGCCTTTGCGCGATGATCAGAGCCCTTATCCCGGCCTGTCGTCGATTGCACATGAACGCAATGGGCGTCCGCTTTGCTTTGTCTCGCTCGGCTCCCTCATGGGCGGTCGGACGAAAGTGCTCAGCGCCATGGCCCGTGCGGCGACAGATCGTGGCTTCCAGCCCGTCGTCGTACATGGCGGTCGCCTTGATGAGATAACGGCCAACCTCCCCAAAGAGACAATAACGCGCGATTTTCTCGATCAGCGCGATATCCTCTCGGACTCAGCGGCGGCGATGATTCATGGCGGCTATAATTCAACTACGGATGCTGTCGCAGCGGGCGTTCCGCTGGTGACTGTGCCGCTCGCCTTTGAACAAGGCGCGATCGCCGCACGGGTTGAACGGGCTGGATTGGGACGAAAGGTCAGCGCGGTTGGACCGAATCTATCACAGCGCATTCATTTGGCACTCGGCGACGTCTTGGGGTCCGCAGACATGGCGCAAGCCTCCCGACGCGCGCAATACGAAGCCATGGCGGCGCATGGCCTCCAAGGCTTTGTTGTGGCTATTGAAGGGGCTGCGCCGCAAGCGTCTCTGACGGGAGCCATTTTGACACCGACTGTACCCCAAAGACCCTCCATGCTGCCAGCCGAGTAGGAAGCTTAAGGCTCTTCGTAATCCGATCTTGGTTCAACGTCTGGTCAAGATCAATTCAGACGGTAACGATCAGGCGGGGGCTTAGCTTTCTGACTTCCCGTAAAAGCGACCTGTCCCCAAGATCCAAGTCCCGATCGCGCCAGCCACCGAAATCAACGCGTTCCAGCCCGCCATGGAGATGCCGAGGAACGACCAGACCACGTCAGAGCAGGCGATCGGGCCAATCGGCTCGTCGAGAATTGAGAGCGGATCATTCGGGTCGATCACGGCCATGGATCCGATAGGGCCTGCTGCGCAGGCTTTCGGGCCTTCCCACCAGCCAAATTCAACGCCGACATGATAGCCTCCGAGCCCAGCGGAGACCAAAAGCAAACCAGTCAGAAGCAGTGGACCTAACCAGAGCGGTAGGCCGCGGGCCTTGCCATCATCATCTTCACCAAGCGCGGCCCGGGCGAGCAGGACCGCCACAGCGGCGGCGAGCACAGCCTTATGCGCGTGCCTTTGCCAGTAGCACATGATGCAGGGCGCGTAGCCTAACCCGTATTGGAAAAACCACGCCCCGCAGAGCAGTCCCAGCGACAGGGCGCCTGCGAAGAGCGCAGCACGAGCATCGGAATGGCGCAGTAAAGGTTTCACGCGAACCTTATAGGGTGGATCGTCACCCGTGTCAGCGGGACATTCCATACCTGAACACGTCTTAAGCTGACGGTTCATGGATTAATAGACTGTAGCTTCTCCTTGGCGATCCGAAAACGGACCCTTAAGGCTTAGCGCGTAGAGGGCAGTGGGGGCTCTCTTTGCGGTGATCCAATTATGGCATTGAAAATCAAAGATCGATCCGGCTCAGATCGCATCATGCCGCCTTTGGGTGAACGCCTGCGCACGCAACGCAAAGCGCTAAATATGTCCATTGCGGACGCGGCGAGGGCTTGCGGAGTCCGGCAGGAATTTCTCTGCGCACTGGAACGTCATGATCTCGCGGCCTTGCCGACCATCGGATATGGGTTGGGCTATGTGCGGGCCTATGCGCGGGTCTTGGGTCTCGACACAGAACAGGCGGTCGCAGATTTTAAGCGCGACAGTGAAATTCCGCATGATCTGAACCGTCCCGACAGTCCGCACTTCGTGCCTAAGCGCCGCGTGCGTCTACCGAAAGGATCGATCCCGGCCTTGGGCGCTGTCGCTGCCGTCGTCATGCTGGGTACCTGGTACGGGGTGCAACTCGACACAGTCGCTTCGCCTGATCCAGCGGTCGTCAGCTTTGATCCGGAGGCTGTAGAAGACAGCGCGCCGACACCAGATACGGTTTTGACCCTGCGCACCACCGCGCCCAGCTGGGTCAGCATTCGGGATGGCCGCGGGCGACGCATCGTCAATCGCGTCTTCATCACGGGCGAAAGCTGGCAGATGGATGTGGGGAGTTTCTATACAGTGGATGTACGCGATGCGGGGGCGGTCGAGCTCCTGATCGGAGAAACGAGTCTAGGTGCTTTGGGACCGCAAGGGGAGCCGATCACGGATCTGGATTTATCCTCGGTGCGGTAGTTGTAGAGTTGTCTGCGTCGAGGCGAGCAGAGAGCGCACGTTTACCCTTGAACAAAATAATGATTTTGGTGATCCGTCTGCGGGTAACTAGATCATTATAAGAACGTGTATGTTTTGCGTTTTCTCGTTTAAATAGGTTGACTCAATTTGCCTAGACTGTTCAAGAATGAGACAGTTGCAATGTTTAGGGGATACAACAAACGCAATTTGTCCTGAAAGACAGGGCGGATCACTCTGACCAATCAGAGTGTAAGAAGGAGAGATGGGCGCTTTGATTAAGAGCCAAACGCTCATCTCTCCACCCGTAGGCCATACCCTTTTAGCAGGGCTGGCTCTCTATGGCAAAACGAAAGGGAAAAGCCATGATAAGAGAACTTAATGAAACAGAGCTTTTAAGCGTGAGTGGCGGTACCGTTGTCATGCCAGAAGGTGGTCCAGGTCAGGAACTTGGCCCTGATGTTCCACAACCATTCGAACCGAGAAGAGATGAAGAGTTGGAAGACAAGTTGGAAGAGCTCAACCCCGGCCGGTCTTATGAATGTTATTGGGGCCAAGATGGAAAACCCGATTGCACTTACGTTACACCACCACCGGAGCCACTTCCAATTCCGTTCGAATATCCGGATGGGTCAAAGGACGTAACGACCTAAGTCTAAGTTCATGATGCTTCGCATTGTCATATATTTTGTTGCAAGCACCCTTGCACATAACGTGTCCGCTGCAGGTGAACCTGCGGCGGCACTTGATGCTTCAAACTCAGAAATTACAGAACAATGCTTCAACGCACCGAGCCGCATTGTGTCTTATAGGGATACACGTATCTTATGTATCCTAGGTCGCATCAGCCATATTGATACGGATTGGCATATTGAGACGATTGACGAGGTTGACGCGATATTTATCGACAGTCTTGGGGGCGTTGTTGATAGCGCAATCGCGATCGGCTTGAAAATCTACGATTCTGGTAAGCCACTCCATGTCGGCGTGATGTGCTTTTCATCCTGCGCCAACTACATTGTCCCGGCCGCCAGGAAGATCGTTTTGTCCAAAAGAACAATCATCGCGTTTCATGGGACGGCATCCTCAGCCTCTCATAGCGAGGAGGTCATCATCCCACCCGTTCAATATTCAGATCGCGTTTCCCCATGGGAAAGGGATGTGCTGAGACGACTGAATGTCATTCCAGGGGCCATGCCCTACGAACATTATAACAACCTGGAAGCGGCCTATTTTGATGAGATCAAAGTCGACTATAAGTACTTATCGGAAGTGAATATCTTATTTGAACGTGCAAAGAGCAATTCTGAAGAATTTTCATCCTGTCGCGTCAGGCCAGGTGTTGCCTTTATCAACACACAATCCAGACTGAAACAGTTTCTGGTGGGAAGTGTAATTGAAGGTGAGATGGCCCCTAATGATCTCTTCATAAAGGCCCAGTTACCCCACTATGATATCTCCCTAGATGGAAAGCCTTGCATCGGCTAAATGTAATAGATGTCCCCGCTGAGTCAGATATTACACTATTCATCCCCAGTCTTGGGTTGAAGATATGCAAAACTTGTCACCAAATTTGGATATCGTGAACACAATCGACATAATTGATAGAGTTTGATATCCGATCGATTTTGATTTTTTTAATGCTAGAATTAGACTTCGATATCGGCATTCGTTTTTTAGCTCATGTCAGCCTCATCTTAAGGCTGACATGAGCAGCAAACCCCCATCACATCCCCGTCAGTTCGTCTTTTAACCGTCAAACTCTTCGGCTAAGGGAAGCACATGAGCGCCCAGCCTTCTTCCCTTCAAGCCGTCCGTCCGTGGCGGACTATCGAACGTCGCCCGTGTCGCAAGATCAAGGTCGGCTCTGTTGAGGTCGGGGGCGACGCACCCATTGCGGTGCAGAGCATGACGAACACGCTGACCCATGATGTCGAAGCGACGGTCGCGCAGATCAAACGGTTGGAAGATGTCGGCGCGGACATTGTCCGCGTCTCTGTCCCCGATCCAGAAAGCAGCGCGGCCATGCGCGCGATTGTGGATCAGGTCTCCGTTCCGCTCGTCGCAGATATCCATTTCCATTATAAGCGCGGCTTGGAAGCCGCAGACAATGGCGCGGCGTGCTTGCGGATTAATCCGGGTAACATTGGCGGGCAGGACCGGGTGAAGGAAGTGGTCGCGGCCGCACGTGCGAATGGTTGCTCTATCCGGATTGGCGTGAATGGCGGCTCGCTGGAAAAAGAGCTGCTCGAAAAATATGGGGAGCCTTGCCCGGAGGCCATGGTCGAAAGTGCGCTGATGCATGCGCGCATGCTCGATGATGAAGGGTTCCACGAGTATAAGATTTCGGTGAAGGCCTCGGATGTGTTCCTGACTGTCGCCGCTTATCATCAACTCGCCGAAGCCACAGACGCGCCGCTGCATTTGGGCATTACAGAAGCGGGCGGACAGCGGATCGGAACCGTCAAATCCTCGATTGGGATGGGTAATCTGCTTTGGGCCGGGATTGGCGATACGATTCGCGTCTCGCTCTCAACCGAACCGGAAGAAGAAATTCGCGTCGGCTTTGATATGCTCAAATCACTGGGCCTTCGCACGCGCGGTGTGAATATTATTTCCTGCCCGTCCTGCGCCCGTCAGGGCTTTGACGTGATCAAGACCGTGCAAACGCTGGAAGAGCGCCTGTCCCACATTAGTGAGCCGATCAGCCTGTCCATCATTGGCTGTGTCGTAAATGGACCTGGCGAAGCTATGTTCACGGATATCGGTTTTACCGGCGGCTCAGCCGGTTACGGCATGATGTATCATGCGGGCAAGAAAACCGGAAAAACCGATAATAACGTCATGATCGACGAGATTGTTGAGGCTGTGGAGGAGCGCGCCGCCCAGTTAAAAGCCGAGCGCGACGGGTTGATGGCCGCCGAATAATCCGTCACCACTTCAGCGTGGGTGAGAGGGGTTGTTAACCGTGAATCCAATTTGGACAGCACGATTTAAGCCTTTTTGTAAGGTTAGCGTTATCGCGCGTTCATGGAAATACTGCGCGCGGACCAATTTCATGATGCCCAACCCGTCCCGCGACAACACTGTGTGTCGGTGGGTGCAGCCATGACCGTCAAAGAGTGGCTTGTGAACACGTCGCTCCCGCTATGGGCAGAGCGCGCCAACTTGCCCGATGGATCTTGGGTTGAGCATCTGAAACTGGACGGAACGCCTGATTTGGAAGCTGAACGACGCTGGCGCGTCCTGGCGCGGCAAGCCGTTTCTTATGCGCATACGGCGCATTTGGGCTGGTATCCGCAAGGCGAAGACATCGCGCGCAAGACGTTTGAAACATACTGGCAGCAGGGTTGGACCGGGACACATATGGTCCACCGGATCATGCCGGATGGGACGATCTCTGATCTGCGGGCCGATCTCTATGATCACGCATTTGGTCTGCTGGCTTGTGCCCGCATACTACAGCTTACAGGCGAAGCGACTTTCAAAGATAAAGCCGATCAAATCTTGGGCTGGATTGAGACGCAGCGTGATCCCGCTGGTGGTTGGCGCGAAGGCGATGTGAAACCCCTCCCGCGCCGTCAAAATCCGCACATGCATTTGCTGGAGGCCTCGATGGCTCTGCATGAGGCGACGGGGCGCTCAGCGGACTTAGACATTGCGCGACAGGTCGTTGATCTCTTCGACCGCCTATTTCTCTGCAGTGATGTTGTCGGTGAATTTTTTAACGCCGATTGGACGCCGCATCCTGAAATGGGAGATGTCGTCGAACCGGGCCACGCCGTCGAATGGATCTGGCTTCTGACCACCTTTGATCGCCTGACGGGTGAGGATCATTCCGCGGCCTGTCATGCGCTTTACAAGCGTACTTTCCGGGAGCGCCTCGTCACGCTCTATGATGAGGAAACACGGCACGGCGAGATTGTACGTCAGACGACACGAGCTTGGGTCATGACCGAAGCGGTGAAAGCGCATCTGGCCATGGCGGAGCGGGGTACACCCGGTGCGGCAGAGATGGCCGCCGCCACGCTTCAGTCCATGATGGGAACCGTATTAATGCCTGACGGGACATGGGTGGACCAGCGGAATGCCTGTGGTGCACCAATCGCAAAGACGATCCCGGTCAGCACGATGTATCATATTGTCGGCATGGCGATTGAAGCGGAACGGGTCGCGCTCCTGACCTCAGGGGTCTGACGCGACTTCTGCCTCGTCCTCGGCAGACACCAATCCGGGACGCCCTAAAACATCAATGCGAATAGCGGCGACATCCATCTGCTGGTTGCGACCCCAACGTCCGGGGAAGATGGCAA
Source organism: Pseudomonadota bacterium (assembly GCA_038526555.1). Classification (GTDB taxonomy): domain Bacteria; phylum Pseudomonadota; class Alphaproteobacteria; order Caulobacterales; family Maricaulaceae; genus Litorimonas. The sequence continues at coordinate 10,837 of JBCBGR010000016.1, read as the reverse complement.
CCAGATCGACATTGGGCTCTTCGTCTGTGACGGGCGGCGTATATTCAAAGCGATAATTCCGCCAATCAAATGTCAATTCGTGATTTTCCCAATCGGACGGCGGACCCTCCACAGGCACGTAAGCGGTTTGAAAGCGGTCGAGCGGGTTGGAGCGCGCGGACCGGGCGCGAAAACTGATGCGTAAGCGCTTGCCCGCAAAGACCCGTTCATGAGCCGGGCCGAGTGTGGCGAAAACGCCGATTGAGGAGGGACCGACACCCAGAGGGACTTGCTGGGACAGGCGAATATAGCCCCCTTCATCAGAGGAATAAATCGCGCCTGAGCCCGGAGAGACGGTCAGGCTGCGCAGGTCAGACCCTGACATGCGCCAGCCTTCATTGAGGATTTCCTCATCCGTGATGGGCGGCGCACCGCCAATGAAGAGCGCTAGGAGGACAATCCCACCCGTCACAACCGCCGCCAGCGGATAGAAAAACGCATCGCGCAACATAGGACCCGCCGTAACGGGGTTGGTCGCCGCTTGCCAAGCTTTGCCCTGTGAAAACTTGTGGCGTGGGCTCTAGATCAGGAAGAGCACGGCTCGCTCATCCGCACGGTCCAGCAAAGCCCGTCCGAGCATATCGGTCAGGTCTGTGGCGAACCGGTCTGAGGCCTGACCCGTCCAAGCGGCGCGAACGGCTTCGATCATGTCCGGGCGCTGTTTGCTGATGGATTGGTCGATCCGCTTCTCCGTCAGAACTTGTCGCGCCACGACCGGGACGTTGGCACTGCGAAAGCGGCCCGCCAGCGCGCGTTTGCCATAGAGGTAAGTTCCCCCGGCGACGGCCCCGCCTATGATAATTCCTAGGGGGTTCATCAGGAGCGGTGCAAACAGATTGGCATGCGCCAGCAATGCACTGACCAGAATCGCGGCGAGGGACGTGCCGATCAGCGCCGTATCCGTTTCCAGATGGCTGATCTTGGGCGCGGCGAGGGAGAGGTCTTCGAGATGCTGGCTGACATGCTGACTATCATCCAGACTGAGCACCATCGCGGGGAGGCCATGATCGCGGCAGAGCGGGTCCGTAATAGTTTCAATATCGCGCTGCAGACCGGCGAACCAGCGCCCGATGACGGGTTTCAGCTGGCCTTGCGCCGTATCAGATCGCAGCCAATCTGCGACAGCTTGAGTCAGTTCCGCTTCGACATCATTGAGCGAGCCAATATCGCCAGATCGCCACCGCCGGAATGTCGGCTTGATACAATCCTCTGTCAGACCATCGACCAGCGCCGGGGCGAGCGTTTCGCCTAAGGTCTGCGCGGCGGCATGGGCGCGGTGGGCGACATCGCCGTCCGGTTTCATCAGTGCGGCGACTTCGGTTTTGAAACTGTCATGCAGAAATTCAAATCGGCCCAGCCAGGCAAGCCCCCGCGCAATCGCAAATTCAGGTTCGGCCCCGCGAATAACCCGTGCTTTGGGGAAGGCTTTCTTGGTGGCGGGTAAGATCAGCGGTAAGCGAGACGCCCCGCCTGTGAGGAGGACTGTTTCCGGGTCGCGTCCGCCTAAGTGTTCAATCGTCTCGCGCAATGCAAAGTCATAGGCGTCTTGCCAACTATAGCCCTGCAAAGCCTCTAGAGGCTTGGAGAGGATGGCGTCCGCATCCGCCATATCGATGCGGATTTCAAAGAAACCGCTGCCTTTGATCGGCAGGCGACGGATCATCTCGACGGGTTTATCTTCGCCCGTAAAATAGGCCTCTTTCGCTCCGCGGCACCAATATTCTAAAATAGGGCGGTAAGAGGGATGGGTTTTAAGCAGGGCTTCGATCTCGGCGCGCTTGGGTTGACGGGCTAAATTCAGCTCAAAAATTTCCGTGTCGAGTAAGCCAGAGCCGAGAATATTATGGCCGACATCATCGGCTTCGAGATCCCGGCAATAGGTGAAGTCAGAGGTCGAACTGCCAATGTCGACAATGAGGACGGACGCTTTTGCGTCTTCCATAGAGAGGTAGCCCTGTTCCAACGCCGTCATCAGAGCGGCGCGCGATTCGGAGACAATCCGTGCTTGTTTTAATCCGACGGCCCGGTTGAAGAGGGCTTGGTAGCGCTCGCGCACCGTCTCGTCCCAGCCAGACGGGCAGCCAATGACAAAGCGCGATTGGGCAGGTCCGCGCAGACTGCCGTCATCGGTCAGGCCTTTGATCAGTGTTTTGCAAAAGAGCGTGACGGGCTCGCGGACCTCTGGGTCGTCTAAATCGGGGGATTTGAATTTCGCCCAGACCCGGGCGTCTGTGAACGTGAGCGCTTCCGCCCCGATCCGAATGTCCCCAGAACTCTTGCCCGCTTTCGACACGGCGGTGACCAGACTGCGCGACCCGCGATATTCTAAAATTTCAGGCTCTGCATGACCTTGAGCGAAGGCGCGCGAGAGCGCCGTTTCACCGTGGCCGAGATCAAACCCGATAAATTCTATGTCCTTGCGCTTGGCCATTAGTCGCGCACCCAAACGGTCCCGCGACGCACAACGCGCCCATCATCCGTAACAAGGGCCGGGGCCGCTGTCTCTGTCTTGGGACTATTCGCTTCCAAGGGAGGCGCAGGGAGACGATCAAACCAGTCTGCCGTCTTCTTGGAATAATCGACCTGTTTGAGACCCGCCCCTTCGATGAGGCTTGGGAGTTCGCGCCGAGCCAGTTCCAACGCAAAAGCGGAATCCTCTGCGCGCCCCGCTTCTAACAAACCCTGAAGGAGTGCGGTCAAACGGGCATCATCATGCCAATGCGTTTCGGGTGTGGGTGCGGATAGCCGCATCAGGATGTGATCGGCGGTCTTGAGCGCGTCGGTGACTTGGCCGATCAGCCCAGCCGGGTCGAGCCGGACGACGGCTGAGGCCCGACGTGTCCGCCCATCTTCCAATTCAATATCTTTCGGCTTTGGCCAGAAGGGCAGGCGAGACATGTTAAGGGTCGAGGCTGCATGTAATGACGCCAATCCGGCAGCGCCCCAGACGGCAAGGCCGACCCCTTGCAGCAATCCGGCGGTCGCAAACAGGCCCGCGCCAACATAAAAGAGGGAGGGGCGGAGGCTTACCTTGAAACCCGGTTTGCGGGCGACTTCATCCCAGACAACATCGGCATGGCTGGCGCGATCGATCAGACCCGTCCCGGATTTAACAATCTCGACCAGCCATTGCCCAGCGCGTTGCAGTTGGGGATCTGTCGTTGACCGCGCATATTGCGCCGCTGTCCGGTCCAGCACGCGGCGCACCTCGCCCACCGCCTGTTCTGGTGTATCGCTATCGGAAATGCGCAGCTCTGTGACTTCGCGCGCAAATTGCTGCGAGAGCGTCAGGCTCGGAAGGTTGTTGGTCTCAAACACGTGAGTGATGTCGGGATCAGGATAGGGAGAGTCAAGCGGTCTTAGGCTTGGGCGAGGAGCGCGAGCTTCTCCGCGCGTTTCATCCGCTTGATCGCATATTCGCGCTTGGACGCTGAGGAACGGCACATCGCGGGTTCGGCCCAGATCAGGGATACGGGGCGTCTCGCCCGCGTATATTTCGCCCCGCGCCCGTCATTGTGCGCAGCCAGACGTGCAGCGGCGTCACGCGCAATGCCCGTGTAGAGCGTGTCATCCGCACAGCGCAGCATATAGACAGTCCAGTCGGCCATAGGTTTCACTGTGCCTGTTGGATGTTAAGGCGTGGTTTCCGCTTTTGCCTTTGCAAGCTCGGGAAGGGCGTCGTCCAACCGTTCGGCTGTCTCCACAGTCAGCTGGACGATCTGGCGATAAACATCCAGCGGCAAGGTCTCAAACTCGTCTGTGACCCGGTGATAATGCTGATGATCGGCAACGCCGAAATAGAGAAACGGAATACCGACCGCGAAAAACGGTCCATGGTCAGACGAAAATGACCAATTATTGGCCCCATATTCAGGCGTGTCATTGCCGTAGAGAATGGTCAGATCTAAACCGTCTGAAGCGGCTTCGACGAGCGGTTTGATCGCGGGCGTGTGCGATGTGCCAGAGGCGTAAATTTCGCCGTCCTTGTTCTGTGCAATCATATCAAAGTTCAGCGCGACGCGTGGGCGATCATCGACCCGCTCTTCTACATAAGCCCGCGCGCCCGCCAAGCCGACTTCTTCTGTGTCGAGGAAGAGAAACCGGACTTCATGGGCGGGCGGGTTGTTCTGGAAATGGTCCAACGCGGCGAGCAGCGCCCCGACGCCAGACGCATTATCGTCCGCCCCGTTAAACACGTCGCCGCTCTCATCCATGCCAATATGATCATAATGCGCCATAATCTCGAGGATTGGTCCGTTCTCCGTCGCGCCGGGCAGGGTGACGATCAAGTTGATCCCGGATACGTCACGCACTTCATCGCGACGCAGAATGCGCTGCTCAAACGGATGTTGTTCTGGCGCTTCGCCCGTGATCGCTGTGACCTGTTCAATCAACCAAGCGCGGGCGCGGGCATTGCCCTCTGTCCCCCACTGACGGCCTTCCATATTGTCATCAGACAGAATACGCACCGCTTCGACCGCCAGGTCTGTGTTCGCGGTCAAGACAGGTTCACCGTCCTGAGGCTCTGTTCCACCGGGCAACGTCCGCGCAAAGAAGCGCTTCACATTCTCACCCATAATGGCGCGAATGTCGGCATCTGAAAGGCCTGCTTCCAGCAATTCGTGAGTGATCACCGCGAGCTGCGATGTGTCGAAGGCTGTGGCAACTGTGCCGTCATAATCAGAGCCTAGCGCGACAGCGTCTATCCCCATCAGATCAATGGCGGCCATGACCGCTTTGACGATCCCTTCTGGCGAGACGTCACAAATCGCGCCTTCAAAATAGCCGATTCCAATGATCCCGTCGCGCGCAGCGATTTCGGTCAGGATGTCATTGGGAAGATTCCGCTGCTGGCTGACAAGGCAGACATCGCGTACGCCACCATGGCTGATAAAGACGGGGCCGCGCTCCGGCATGGCGAGCACATCCCGGCTGACCTGTTCCGAGGCATGTGCGAGATCGACAGCAATGTTGAGCCGCCACATTTCACGAACGGCCTCAAAGCCGAACTCTGTCAGGCCGGCTTGGCTCTTACCGTGCATGGACCCGCCCAGTTCATTGTCGAAGAAATGCTGGAGCCCCATGGCGCGGTAGCCCTCATCATAGAGACGCTGAACATTCTCGATTTCACCTTCCAGCGGGTGCGCCCCTTCGGTCAGGAGGAGGCCGACAATCGTCCCTTCGGGCTGGTTCAGGTCATCGGCTGTCCGGGCGATGACGAGATTATTCTCAGAGTCGGCTTCGTAACGCACCAATCGTTGCGCCTGATAGGCGGCGCGTTCATAGATCGAATTCCAGGTCCGGCGGGGCCAGAGCTGCGCCATAGCGAGGAGGATGATGTCATCGGGGGCGTCAGCGGCGTTTTCGGCAAAGTTCAGACCGCGCGGTGACTTGGTGACGGTTGAGAAAATCTGAAAGTCGACCCCGCCTTCGCGAAGACGCGGCAGGTCGACATGCCCGCGATCGTGGCGCTTCGTTGTATTCCGACGCCAGAGCATGGAGTCGGCATGCAGGTCAGCGACGTATAGTTCATCGTGGAGAGACTGTGCCGCGTCGCTAATCTCATAAGGTCCCATGTCGATGACAGGGTTCATCTCTGCATCTGTTTGGGGCACCAAAATCAGCTGCACATAGGCAAAGGCCGCGATGAGTAGGATGAGGATTCCAAGTCCGATTTTCTTGAGCATCTTTTTTCTTTCTAACTCCGCCAACGCAGCGTTCGCGCTTTGACCGGGTTATCGAAGGGTTCGCTTGTCTTTTGTGCTTTGGCCCAATTCTTCTTCAACTGGTGATACCATTTGGCTTGTGTGTCGGCGTCTTCGATCAGCATCAGGTTGGGATCGAATTTCAACCCTTGGGCTTGGAGGTCCACCATGCGGGCATCTTGGCGCAGGAAGGCTTTCGCGCCGCGCGCCAATACGGGCGAAAGGAATTTGAACAGGCCGTGATCGGTAAAGAAGAGCTGGCGGATACGGGTGTGGGTTTCATCTTCCGGTGTTACCGCTGTGAAGCTGAGCACGGTCTTATCGCCAACCTTGATATGCTCTGTCCGGATGCCGGGGAGTTGGAAGGTAATTTCTGTGACGGGTTTTCCGCCAAGAAGCTTATAAGCCGCAGAGTTGGACGACGGGCTGTGGGCCGCCATCGCAAAGCCCCGCTCGCGCGGTTCAAAGGCTTTGGCTTTTTCATGGATCGAGGCTTCGCTGCGCCACCACCACTGTTTATGAACATAGGGCCCATGCGCAGGATCCATCAGGCCGATCACCGCGTGATCGACATGGCAGTTCAGCGTGATGCCGTCATTGATGACGGGTTTTTGGTCTACGAGCGGGAACTCCGGTGGACCAAAGGGCGGCTCGCCGTCAAAGCGTTTGTCGGAGCTGAACCAGATCCAGAGGAGGCGTCCTGTCTGCGCGATCGGAAAAGTCCGGACGCGGATTTTCTCAGGTTCAATAGGGCTGTCAGATGTGAGCGCGGGAATTTCTGTACAGCGCCCATCCTGCGTATCGAAGACCCAACCATGATAAGGGCATTCCACGCCACCGCCTTTGATGCATCCCGCTGAGAACGGTGCAGCCCGGTGCGGACAGATATCCCGCATGGCGAAATAGGTCCCGTCATCCCGTCGGCCCAAGCAGATCGGTTCACCTGCGATAACAACCCGGTGTAGGCCCGAACGCGGAATATCGCTGTCGAGGGCCGCGAAATACCAAATATCATGGACGAAACCGGTCATTCGCCCGCGTCTTTAAAGCCTGGCCCGTCAAAGCGATAGAGGATCGTATGCCTGTAAACCTCACCGGGTCGCAGGATTGTGTCATGGCCATCCACGGGTTGGTTGATGGCATTGGGTGGATATTGCGGTTCCAGCGCGAGCCCTGCGCGGGGGATCATGCCGCTCACGGCTCCGAGTGATTCACCCGTAAAAATCTGAAGGCCGGGATAATCAGAGAGAACTGTGATTGTGCGTGTGCCGTCACTGAGGCTGACCATCTCTCGCAAGCCGTCTCCCGGTACAAAGAGGTTCACATCCAACTCTGTTGTTTCGATGCGTCGGGCGCGTCTAAAATCATAAGCCGTTCCTGCCACGGTCGGTGTTTCACTCGTTGGAATCAAGGTCTCGTCGACGGCAGAGAAGCGATCCGCAGGCGATTGGAGCGTGAGTTCATTGATGGGTTGATCAAACAAGCCCGACGGATCCCAATAGCTGTGATGGGTCAGATTGACGGGTGTCGGGGCGTCTGTGATAGCGATGATCTGAAGGCGGAGTTCATTGTCCGTCAAACGGGATCGCAGGTTAACATCCAAATTGCCGGGATAGCCTTGATGACCCGCAGGCGACGTGTGACGAAAGACCAACTCATCATCTTCGAAGGTGGCGCTCCAGAGCTGCTGGCCAAACCCGTTCGGTCCGCCGTGCAGCGCATGGCCATTGTCGGACGTTGAGACCTGATAAGACTGGCCGTCAATCTCGAACCGTCCGCCCGCGATCCGGTTCGCGACCCGACCAATCATTGATCCAACGAACGGGTGCTCACCCGCATAATTCTCTGGTGAAGGCAAATGCCCGCTGATGGATGTTCCATCCGGCAGGGTGACAGAGGTTAGATGCGCGCCAAAACGTATCCATTCGACCGACAGGCCCGACGCCGCTCGCTGCTCCAGAGGCATGAAAGGATCGTTCGCCTCACCCTCAGAAACTGACGGACCAGAAACGGGTGCAGCCTCGCCCTGCAAAGGTGCTGCCTTGTCGGAACAGCCAGATTGAGTCATGATGGTGGCCAGAACGATAAGAAAACAGACGAATGGAGCTTTGCCCATGAATGCCCCTACTAATAATGAGCGTATTCAACAAGCCATGGACCGCGCGCCGGGTTTTAACATTCCCGACCCAACACAGATTGAAAGTCTGGAAGGAAAAGTCTCTGATACGGAATGGCGTATTCGTAAGGATTTGGCGGCGCTCTATCGCCTGATCGCCATGCATGGCTGGTCCGATCTGGTCTTTACGCATATCTCAGCACGCCTCCCGGATGAGGATGGCGAGCATCGCTTCCTGATCAATCCTTATGGCGTCATGTTTGATGAGATGACGGCGTCGAGCCTTGTGAAGATCAATGAGGATGGCGTGATTAAGCAGGATACGCCCTATTTCGTAAACCCCGCCGGTTTCACCATTCACTCCGCTGTCCACATGGCGCGCGATGACGCGGCCTTCGTGATCCATGTCCATACGGCAAACGGCATGGCTGTTTCTGCGCAGAAAGGCGGCTTGCGCCGCTACACGCAAATGGCGATGCAGGTTTATGATGATCTGGCCTATCATGATTATGAAGGTATCGCGCTCGATCTGGATGAGCGGGAGCGCATCGTCAAAGATATGGGCGCGAAGAGCCTGCTGATGCTGCGCAATCACGGCACGCTGACGGTTGGCCCGAGTGCCGGCACAGCCTTCCTGCGCACCTATTTCTTGGAGAATGCCTGTCGCGTACAGATACTGGCGCAAGCGGTCGGGACAGAGAATTTGATCGAAGAGCCGGAAGAGATGGGTCACAAAGTCTATCAGCAAGGCGCAGCCGCCTTCATGCCCGGCATGGGTGATAATCTCGTCTGGCCGGGTCTGATGCGCAAACTGCACCGGACGAATCCCGGCTTTGATTACTAGTATACGCCTTTTAATCGTCGCTCTTATAAGCCCGGTAGTGGCCTTTTCGGCTGCGGGCTTAGAAAGCGATTCTGCTGAGAACGAACTCAGGCGCTTGGAGTCAGGGCCCCATGCGTCACCAGTTTGGGTCAATGAGATTTTTTCAGGGACCCATAATCGTGCCTTGATAGGGAATACGCTCATATTTTCTGTCGACCAGACAGAAGAGGGTGGCGGTTGGGACACGGCTGTGGGTCTGGCAAGGGACCATCAATACACGGTTTCTGAGCTTCCCTCTGATGCAGCTATCTGTTTCAACTTCGACCTCAATTTAACGACAGGTCAATCTGGAAGCTGGTGGGTCGGGCCGAAAATCTCGGTCAACTGGGCGGCCATGACCGATGCTCCGTCTTCAGGCGACTGGTATGAAAATTATATAGTCGAAATGGCCAGCCAGTCGCCGTCTGAACTTGAGGCCAATCTGTTCGAATATTTCGATCCTGTCTTTCTTGGGGAAACAGAGATCAATGGTGCGACCTATCGGCATATAAAGCTTCGGTACCAGCAATGGTGGCAATATTGGTCCATCCGACAGGATTATCGAGAGTCAGGTGTGTTAGATATCTGGCCCATTCTGGACGCTTGGACAGGCATACCCAGAGATCTGCTCTTTGACGGCGTTAAGGCAAATATTGAGACACACGGACCTGTTTCGGGTAACGGTTCAATTCGCTCCGAACAGTCAATTCCTTTCGCGGAATCTTTTTATCAGTCGATGTGTAGCCTATAGACTTGTTTCTGGGTTTTGACCGGCATGACTGCATTCATCTGACTGTCATTCGCCTTTCCTTAAGGCTAGCTGACTTACGCTGTTGCACATAAAGGTGATTCTCGGCTCTCATAGGGAGGGGAGCTGACCAACCTTAGGGCCGGGGCGGACTGACGGTGGAGTTGTGCGTGCAGCATGTATTTAAAAAAGGACTGGGTATTGGTCTCGCGAGCCTGATCGGAGCATCAGGCGCATTGGATCACCTCTTTGGCGAAGCGTCCGTCGCCCATGCCCAATCGTCTGACCCTTATATTTCAGCGCTGGATGATCGCCCGGCAGCACGATTGCGCCGACTCCGTGAGGCCAATCCGGAGCTGGAACCACAAAAAGACTTCATAGCGCCAACAGAAAAACCCGGCTTTCACTGGCAGCCCCTGGAACATCCGCTCGTTCCCGAGATGGTCGTCATTGGACCGGGACAATTCCTGATGGGGAGCCCGGCAAACCAACGCCGTCGCGACCGGAATGAAGGGCCGCAAGTGCCCGTGACGATCGACTATGCGTTTGAGATCGGACGCTATGAAGTCACTTTCAATGACTGGGAAAAGTGCGTTCGTGGCGGTGGCTGTAATGGCTATCGCCCAGATGATAAGGGCTGGGGCCGTGGCAATCGCCCTGTCACCAATATCAGCTATAATGATGCGCAGAGCTATATTCGCTGGCTGAATGAGCAAACAGGGCTGGAATACCGTCTGCCGTCTGAGGCTGAATGGGAATATGTCGCGCGAGCGGGAAAGCCGCTGCCATTTTCGACGCCGACAGGGCGCGGGATCAGCGCGCAGGAAGCCAATTTCAACGGAAAGTTCCCCTATGGTCCGGGGACAGAGGCTGGCGATTACAAGCGTAAAACGGTCCCTGTCGGCAGCTATCCTGCCAACAGTTTCGGCGTTCATGACATTCACGGCAATGTCTATGAATTTGTCAGTGACTGCTACGTAGCCGGCCATATGGGCAATCCGGGGGATGGCTCACCGCGCCGAGATGGCAATTGCGAAGCCCGCATCATTCGCGGCGGGTCCTGGGTGACCCATGGTTATCAGATGCGGGCGGCTAAGCGTCTGCGCTACACGATGGAACATCGCTATGATGATTTCGGTTTCCGTCTCGCTCGAACGATCGGACCCGTGCCGAACGCAAATCCGCTCATGGTCTCCGCACCCGGCCTGCAGCCAAATCCGCAGGGGCTCCCGCCACAGGGGTTACCGCCGCTTGGATTGCCGCCTCAGGGACTGCCGCCCCAACCTCTTCCTTTACGTCCGGCGCCCGGCCAAGGGGTTAGGGCGCAAGGTCTGCCGCCGCGCAGCCGTCCGCCCAAAGGGAATTAC
>JBCBGR010000015.1:0-18451 GCA_038526555.1 Pseudomonadota bacterium | reverse complement strand
TCTGCTCCCGGAGGTAGCGATGATCGATTTGCAATTTATGTCATTGATGAAATTAGCTTGTTCGATGGATTTTCCTTAACTCCAGCCGCAAGGTTTGAAACACAGGACCTGACACTCGATACTGCAAATCGATCATCGCTACCTCCGGGAGCAGAGCTTGCAGTGGCACGATCGCGTTGCTGAAACTCAGCACCAAGAACCATATTGTGGGCGACCCCACCCGTCTCGAAGTATGGACGATTTTTTGCGTAATAACGGAGAATTTCGTACTGCTGGTCTGCATTTCTTAATGCGTCAGCACCAGGGCCGACCGCAGTCGAGTCGATCTGCTCGTTCGAGTAAGTAATCCCAGCTTCTAGATCGATAAAATCGCTCTCAATCGGAGCATAATTGTAGCGAAGTATCGCTGTTTGCCGTTCTGTGTCCCGATCAACGTTTCCGAAGAAACCTGTGACACCGCTAAAAGACTCATAAGGGACATCGCGATCAGCGGAAGTCGTCTGATTATAGCTGGCGGAGAAACTGTGTGATCCTTCAGTCAGTCGCATTTTGACAAGGAAGGACGGTAATTCAAATTCCGTACCCGGAATTATATTGTTGTCGCCATCTTCCTGATTATCCTGTTCCCGATAGGCCGCGTTCGCTAGGAATTCAAAGTTCTCAGAAGGCTGCCATGCGATAATTGCGGAGCCGTTCAATCCGTTTTCATTGCTAAAGTAGCCTGCGTTTAGGGCGACATTGAAACCAACTTCACCGCCTGTGAAATCAGAGGCATCTTTAGTTTCAAGCTTGACCGTGCCGCCAATAATACCTGTTCCGTATTCGAAGCTACCTGCTGTTCCGCGTATTACTTCTACGCTCTTGTAGAGATTGGGGTCTGTGAACAATTGTGTTCCGACGCGATAGATCTCTTCGGAGCCAGTGTTGGCTCCATCAATTACGACTGCAATCTTTTGATCTGTCCCAAAAACGGTGTTACTTCCAAACCCGCGAATGTTGAGGCCAGACCCATTTGGTGTCGACCCACCATTGAGATCGACACCTGGGACAGTCTCAATCAGCTCGCCAATCGTTGAGGCCTGACGATCACTGATTTCTTCCTGATCAATAATTGTAACCGCAATCGCCGTATCTGTTTGGACCTCACGCTTACTCGAACCTAACTCGATCGTACCGAGAAACTCTGCACCTTCAGCCTCTGAAACCTGAGTTGGTTCTTGATCCTGCGCATAAGCAGAATGTGGCGTTGTTAAAGCCAAGCAAGACGCGCTTAGCATGATGAAATTCTTTAAATTCATGGGTTTCATGACCTGGTTGTTCCTTAGAATTAGGCGGCAAGTGGTCCGCCAAAAGCGCTTGCCTAATAGCTAACAAATCTGTAATTGCAACTCATTCTTAGAGTCACTCGCAACTAGAGCATCTAACTGCGATCTTTTTTAGGGTTGAGAAATCATGGCTAGGCTTAAAACTGCTGGCGCTTTAGCCCTCATCTGCGCCTTAGATTTTGGGCTTCTGGCAACAGCTAGTGCAGAAATCTTCACGTTCAGAACTGAACCCCTACTTGGCACCGAAGTGAACGTTACAATTAGTGCTCCATCCCAAAGCGAGGCCGAGCGAATTCACACAGTTATGCTAGACGAAATTACTCGTCTTGATGGTATTCTGAGTACGTGGCGAACCGACACAGAAATCTCTGCTCTCAACCGTGGTGAAACTATCCAGCTTTCACAGGAGACATCGGACGTTCTAAAATTATGTGAGAATTACCGCGATAAGTTTCCTGACGGCTTTAGCTGTAACATCGGCGAAATCATCGATCTGTGGAGGATTGCGAAAGAAGAAGGCTTTCTACCCAACCTTGATGAAGTCAGAGCCCTGCAAACGCTAGCCTCAGCAAGCAAGACAGTGAACCTCGATGCAGAAGGAACAGGGACTAAGCCGACAGGCGTGTCTCTCAACCTCGATAGTATCGCGAAAGGCTACATTATTGACAGAGCGGTCGAAGCCGGGATTGAGACCTCATCTGCTGGGACCACTCTTCAAGACACTGGCATCCTCCTTAATGTTGGAGGTGATATCCGCGTTTCAGGTGTTTTAGGCCCGGAGTATCGAAACATTGGAATCGCGTCTGTTGGCGCAGCAGACAATACTCCTCCCGTTGAAATTCTATCGCTGAAAAATGCGGCTATCGCGACTTCTGGCAACGGAACTCGCGATCTGGAGATTGGTAACAGGCAGTTCTCTCATATCATTTCTCCAAAGACTGGCCGCCCTCAGGAAAAGACCTCACAAGTCACTGTGATTGCACCAACGGCAGCGGAAGCCGATGCGCTAGCCACCGCTTTTTCAGTCGTCGGCGTTTCCCAAAGCCTCCTCCACGCCAATAATCAGCCCGGCGTGGAAGCCATGATCATAACGAGCGGAGGTGCACGATTTACATCGTCTGGCTGGAGCGCTCTCGCCGCCCCGACAATTAAGAAAACTGCCGAAGAGGTTGGGATTGAGAATCCGTTCCCGACCGATTTTGAACTTGCCATTGATTACGAATTCGAGCGCAAAAACGTGCCCGAATATGAATATCCTTACATCGTCATGTGGATCACGTCGCCGGATAGAAAGTTAGTCCGCCCCTTGATGATGCTAGGCAATCAACCGCGCTGGGTAGAAGAAAACTACGTATTCTGGCGTCGTTATGGTCGCAAAAGCCCGGCCATGGTCGAAACACTATCTCGGCCAACCAAAGCTCCAGGGCAATATAGAATGGTCTGGGACGGCTATGATCAGTCTGGTGCGCCTGTCCCGCAGGGTGAGTACACACTCCATATCGAAGCGTCTCGTGAACATGGGGATCACCAATACCTCAAACGGACTTTCAGCTTTGAAACCGAAATCTTCGAGGATCTTTTTGAGCAAGGTGATGAACTTGGACAGATCGAAATTCATTACGGTCCAAAAAGTTAGTGCCGATCGTGTCCGCCACCTCCACAGTTCAAAAGGTCAATGTGAAGAAGACACCTGCCATCAAATCTCGCAAAGTGCCAAAGCAGTCTTACTGGTTTGCACCTGGGGTGAAAAAACCAGCGGTTATGAAAGCCGCTCGAATGCTGCATGGCTATTTGTCAGCTTTTGCATTCTTGGCACTTATGTTCTTCGCATTGACGGGTTTGTTGCTTAACCATCCAGAATGGCTTGAGTCTGCGAACGGCGAACCTACAGAAGTTATTCTTCTGCTGAGTGACGAACAAAGAGCGCTTATACTGGACTCAGAAGATCCGATTCAAGCCTTGGATCAGTTCGTATCTGGGTCGGCCAAATTTATCGGGGCTTTCAAAAGCGGGGAAGATCTCGGCGAGGAGATCATGCTGCGTTATAGCAGTGCGAAAGGCGCGACGACCGTCTTTGCAGATTTGGTCGCCCAAGAAGTCAGCATTGAAACGACGCGCGCTAATATGAGTAGTGTGATCCGTGAACTGCATCGCGGAAAGGACACGGCGAACTCCTGGAAGTTCATGATCGATTTTATTGCCGTTCTGACACTGGCATTGTCACTGATCGGTTTCTTCCTGTTCTTCACAATTAAGTTCCGCCTCAAAAAGAGTTTGCTTCTGTGTGGCAGCTCGTTGGCCATTTTTCTCGCCCTCTACGTCTGGGCGATCCCCTGAATTATTGACTTCAAATCAGACTTACCGAGAGAGGCACTTCCCATGAAACTAAACCATTCAACTAAGCTCAAAAGAAGCTTGAGAAGCGCGGCGCTTCTATCGCTGAGCGCAGTGGTAGCCGCACCAGCTTTTGCGCATACCTCCTATTTAAAACCGACAACCTTTTCCACGACACGCGGGAATATGGTAACTTTACAGTGCTCATTCACTGAAAACTTTTCAAACCCAGAGATCGCGGTCAAATCACAGGACTTCCATTATTACACCCCGTCCGGTGAACGCCGAGACTATGATAACATTGTGACGCTGCGGCAGATCACTCTGTTAGAGCAAGCAATTGAGGAAGAAGGCACATATCGGTTCTCCACAGGTGAGCGGCTCGGCCGAAAGGGCACGATCCTTGTTCTGCGTGACAGAACCGAAAAGCGCCTATTTGGGGAAGCCGCTAAGAATCCTGAAGTGCCAGAAGGCGGAAAGATTGTAACGACACAAACCGCCACAGTTGCTGACGTTTACGTCACCAAAGGCGCACCGACTGACGGCGCTACGAATGTCGATATTGGACGTTTGGTTCTTCGTCCCGCTGTCCATCCAAACGAAATTTATCTGGATGAACCACTTGAGGTCACGGTCAGTTTTGATGGTCAGCTATTGAAAGATCAAACAATGTCCCTTTACCGCGAGGCTGGTGAGTTTGATGCGGATAAGGGAAAGTCTGAGCTCAAGACAGACGCGAATGGCGTCGTGACTATTCCGTTCCAAGAGGCCGGAGTTTATCTCCTTTATACGCGGCACAAAGCGGATGCGCCTGCAGGGTCGGAAACTGATCGCCGTAGCTACACGACCTCGCTGACATTCGAAGTCACTCCATAATATTTAATATCAAGGAAAGGGACGACCATGTCTTTCAAAGTATCAACTATTGCCATTATCGCAGCCATTTCATTAACGGGTTGCGCGACGAACTTTACATCAAATGAATCGATAATTGCTGAAGACACGAGTTCTAGCTCCAACCAGGCCGAAACTGCCGCTGTGGCAACCCTTGTGACAGCGCCTTCGCAAACTCAGGCTAACGAAAATCGACGCCAAACAAGAAATCGCGGAGGGCACAGCAAAGGTGCGTTTTACGAAGCCTATGATTCTGATGGCGATGAAAGTGTCTCAGTTGCCGAATATGTATCCATGCGAGAAAAAGGATATATTGCTCGTGATATAAATGGGGATGATCAGGTTCTTCCCGATGAATATGTCGCAGAATATGAAGCCCGTTTGGATCAGCAACTTGCCGAACAGCGTGACCGCCAACTCAAGCAGGCTTATGTCCGCTTTAATGTGCTCGACAAAGATAAAGACGGCATCATTTCCCGCGAGGAGTTTCATAGTAGCGGCATGCGAATGTTTACACGTTTAGACACAAATGAGGACAAAGTCGTCGACGAGAATGACACGGCGGAGCGTTTCTAAAATTAAAGAAAGCCTGAGGCAGAAAATCGAGTGAGGAGCCTCAGGCTACACTAACGTTAAATGTATTCCCATTATAATTTGACGCAGTGTTTACTCTGGTGAAGTGAAGACTGTGGTGCGGCATTATTAGATATTCGCTGCACTTTTCTAACTGATTTTACTTGCAATTGAGAATAAGTCGCATATTAGGGTGATGAGGAACAGGGGGTACCCGTTGCACGCTTGTTCGTCTTATCGTTCATGCGAATAGGGCTCGTTCCTCGGACGGATAGGAAGTCTTCCCCTTTGAGCTTCCTGTAACAGCGGTGATGAGCGTGCAGATCACCGCTGTTCTATCGGGACCGGGACATGGCGCTGACACATATGAACCGTGAGATCATTCAACCCCTCCGCCTATCGCCCTCCCAAAAGGCGGAAGCCCTGTTTCTTTTAGGGTTCCGATCGCGTGCTGTTAGGGGGTGCCAAGAAACACCGATCTATGACCGTTTTCTGACGCAATTTAGTGAAGGACAGAGTGACGCTCTTTTATGTCGCTTCACGGTCCTATCGCAGCTCATAAGGAAAGAAGCGCACCGTCCGATTGATGTTCATTGTCCGAATATATCTCGGGTCACCTCTGCTGAAGGCTGGCTCTTACTCGCCGTTAGCGGGGCGCAATTGGAGGATGATGGCCAACTCCTTTGTGGGCTCGTCGGTGTGCTCGATGCCCCGCCCAGTCCCTATCTCGTCAATCTCATACGCCTCATCGCAAACGACTTTAAGGTGGCGGGCATAAAGCTTGATTGGGACATGCCTGGACGCGGGCCAATCTACCCAAGGCCACCTACCTTATCGCCACCTGAAGATGTCCTTTTAGACAAAGTCCATACAAAGCCTAAAATCCCGATTCACTATGGGGCTGTCGCATGACGATCCTTGGACGCTCAGTTCAGGATCAGTCCGTCAAAACTGTCAGCTACGCCGTCATGCACCTTGTCGTGGCTATGCTTGTCGCCTTTGCCCTCACCCGGAACCTTGCGGCTGCATTAGCTATCGGCATCATCGAACCCGCCTGCCAAACGATCGCCTATCACTTCCACGAAAAGGGGTGGAAGCGATATGGATCGAGATCTGGGTGAAGCGCCATAAGCAGCGACAAACGAAGCCATCACAGAATAGGGTGAATGCTTACAGTTATACCCTTTAAGCCGTCAGATTGTAGATCTCACCGGGGGTATTTCAGAACTCTGACGCAAAAGCAGGCTCTTCAAAGCAAGGAGGTGTGGTAGCTCGACGACCATACCAATGATAATAGCCGCATAGACTATAGGCTGGTCTGGAAGAGCGACCATTGTAACGACTAACATCATTGGCGCGTTGCGTGCCGATGTCGTCATAGTCATCAGAACCCGATCCTCATAAGATAAACGCATCCCTTTACGGATCAATTCACCCAGAATGTAGATGGCAGAGAAGAATACGAATATCGCAGCAAAAATGAGCGGGAAAACCGCGCTATTGGTCAGAAGCGTACCAATATTGACGGCCATAATCTGCCAGACTAGGAGCGCCAACAAAGTTGGTACAGCGACAGATACAAGAGCCTCCACTGCATCAAACTGAGGCTTTGTCAGAACTTTCTCGGCGAGCAAACGCCCACCGATGGCCAGCACAAATGGGACAAAGAACCAGGTCCAAAGGGTCTGAAATATCTCCAAGGCGCCGACCTCAACGACCCCGAATCCGAAAATTTGCAGATAAATCGGATAGAGTAAAAGCTGAACGAGCATGTTGATCGGCAGGAGAGCCGCACCCAAGGCGGTGTTGCCTTTCGCAAGGCGGGTGAATGCCAGAAACCAATCGGTACACGGCGCAAGGAAATATATCACCAAGCCAATAAAAAAGAGAGGATGGGCGGATAAGAATAAAGAAGCAATCCCAAAGCCTAGGGTGGGGATAATGATGAAATTCGCTAGTAAGGCCACCGCAATAAATGACAGGCGATTCCGACTTGATAACAAGTTCGCCAAGCTAACTTCAAAGAGTAGTAAGAAAACTAGGATCAATATCGTGACGTCGATGAAACCCGAGAATATGGTTTCAGTTTGCGGCCAGATAGTACCCACTACTGCACCGAAAATGATCGCAGCCATCAAGATGAAGGCTGTACCTTGCCCAGACATAAAATCTGAAGTCCGTTGGAGAGGACGCATCAGCATACACACTCTCCATCGCAGCAACTCAGATCATCGAGTAAGAATCCGTTCCGAGCGTATTCTTCGATCATGGGGTGATCCTGCCCCCAACGGCGCAAAATTTCTCGAACGATGACGGCAAATCTTTGCCGATATTTATAGATAAAGCAGAAGATTGCTTTTTCGTGTTGGACATTGGGCCCAACAAGATAGACATTTTTATGAAGAGTGCTCTCGTCAGAGTCTGTCAGCTCAGCATACCCCTTCGAGAAATCAAAGAGCTGGCCAGCTAGACTTTTTGAAATATCAAAGCCTGTTGCATCAATCGCGGGGTGTTCAAGATTGAAGACGCGGCTTTCTGTAACGACTCTGCTATCCGAAATCTGTTCCGCGCGTTCCGCTATAAATTCAGCTTTACCACTTCTCTTCAGGTAACGGACACGGGCAAACGTATAGGGGCTTAGGCCATAGCTCGAGTCGCTGACGCGCTGCGCCCAAGGCGCAGTAGGGTCGACAATACTCACGGATGAGCCATTGCTCACAAGCTGGTACGCGGTTTCCATTCCACTTTCAGCACCACCAATAATGACATGGTGACCCGTCGGGATTGTCTTGTAGGAACCCTCAACGCGCTGTGTGTTAGGGATAGTCTTCTGGTACTGAAATTCTCCTCCGGCCCAAATGAGAACGCGACATCGGAGTTCCCCCTCATTGGTGGTCAGCAGAAAAGTGCCATCGTCTTCCTTAAAAACCTCCAGAACATCGATCCCCTGATCAATCTTCAAGTCGTAATGATCTGCAAGATCGGTCAGATACTTCGCGTATTGTCGACCAGTTGGATGTTCATTTTGCAGCCCAAAGGCGGGAGAACTCCCAGGAGTTACCGCATTTAAATCGACCGCTCCAAAGAAGTTCCCGGTAAAGGATGGGGAGATGAACCGTGTTTCTCTAGGCCAACTCAGAAGACTTTCTGCCACCCGTCCTCTTTCTAGGATGAGAGCTGGCAAAGCACATTTGGACAGTAAAGCGCCTATACCGACACCCGCTGGGCCAGCACCAATGATAATGATTGGGTGTGTTTTCATCGTTTTAGAGTTTTCGATCCGTTGGAACGATCTGAAACCAGAGAAGCTAGGAACATATCAGATTTGAAAGACACTCTTCCCAATACAGACTCAGAGTTCGTCTCCCTTCTCAGGCAACAACAAACCTCTACCGCAGGCTTTTCTTTCCCTTGAGCTCTGGTCCGTTCTGCACCGCTTCTTTCAAGCTTTCACACTTGGATCGAACGAACAGACCTTTTTGTGCAAACGCTTTAGCAATGGAGGATACAGCCCAGGAAGGAACAGTAATTGACCCGCCCGCCATGAGCCAAGTCATCTGCGCCGACAGGCTAGCGACATGACCATTTTGCACAGCTTCTACAGATCGCAGGAGAGATGCTTCATCATGGGTTACCCGAGCAGAATTGGGATTGACCAACGTAATCTTGCGATGACCTCCCGATCCGATAACCTGTGCCAGCACTAGAATGTGGCGGAGAACATCTGGACCCTGCTCACCAAAATGATGATCGAACATGGCCGGCAGACAGCTGCATTTCGTCCAGCCACATGCGCATGATCGGAAAGCCCAAAGGAGTAGAGCACTGCCTTCGCCTAGCTTGTTGAGATCCAAACCACCAACAATATTACTTGGTTCTGTCATGGCAATCTCCTGCTCCACAATTACCTTTACCTAGCACTACACATATGCGAATGCATCGCAAGAGCGAATGTGTCAGATTGAACTTCGAAATAGGAAAACGTTGATGACAGCACTGACTGAGACTTTTACCCGGCGATGTCTGGAGGCGGGTTTCCGTGTGACGGAACCACGACGCGCGATTATTGAACTCTTAGCGACGACAGATGATCATCCGACAACCGAAGATATCCACTGGCGCTTGAGGGATAAGGGACACGCGATCTCGCTCGCGACCGTCTACCGTACGATGCGACTCATGGAAGAGCTTGGGCTTTTGGACAGACATCAGTTCAATGGTGGCAATATGCGCTATGAAATGGCCGCAGAGGAGAGCCACGACCATCTTATTGATATCGAGGATAGCAACATTATCGAGTTTACTGATCCCGAGATCGAAAAGCTGTTGAGCGCGATCGCGGATAGGCTTGGCTATAGCCTCGTCGATCACAGGCTAGAACTGTATGGGAAGAAATCTCGTAAAGAAATTTAATTTGGTTATTCGGTTACGCTAATATCCCCGGAGCATCTGTATTATCACCCCGGACCTCTCCAGATCGGACGGTTTCATTCAAGGTAATGTCAGTGTCTCAGCGGCCGCTCATTGAGCTTTCTCTTTAGCCTGCTGATCTGAGACCCTTCAGTTCCTGAGTCGTAATGAGAGTATTACACTTCCATAGTTGATGATTTGGGATTTGGCCAGCGAGCCGGGAGTTTAGCTCCCACCTAGCTCGAGCGACCATGTTTGGGCAATTCTGTTGAAAAAGTCTGTGTCAAATCGGTTGATTTGTGATTCATCTGTTGGGGCGGTGATCACGGAGTTGGGCAATAATGGGACGGTTGGAAGGCGGCACAGCGAAGCTGTTCTATGAGTTCTCGCTGGAGGAGATGGTCCCTACTGACCATATGCTTCGCCAGATCGACCGCTTTTTTGATTTTGATGATCTGCGTGCGCATCTGAAGCCCTTCTACAGCCACACCGGTCGACCCTGAGCTGATGTGCAGAATGCTCATCATTGGATATTGCTATGGCATCCGATCGGAACGCCGACTGTGTGAGGAGGTTCATCTGAACCTCGCCTATCGGTGGTTCTGCAAGCTCGGTCTTGAAGACCGGGTCCCGAACCATTCGACCTTTTCCAAGGCACGGCATGGGCGCTTCAGGGAGAGTGATCTCTTCCGAACGTTGTTCGAACAGGTTGTGACGCGTTGCATGGCGGAGGGTGTGGTCAAGGGCGAAGGCTTTGCTGTGGATGCCAGTATGATCCGGGCCGATGCGAGTGAGGACAATGCGGTCGAGCGCGGCGCACCTGTCGACTGGTCTGATCCCAAGATCGCCACCCGGCCAGTGAGAGAGTATCTCGAGGCCATTGATGCGGACGGTGCCCCACGTAAGAAAACATCACTAACCGACCCCACAGCCAGATGGACCGCCGCCATTGGCGGACAAGCCCGATTTACGTGGGCCACCAACTATCTGCTGGACGTCGAGACCTCAATCATTGTCGATGTTGAGGCCACACCCGCTTACCGCATTGCGGAGGTCAATGCGGCCAAGACGATGATCAACCGCACAGAGGAGAGGTTCGGCCTCAAGCCCCAACGCCTGATGGGCGATGCGGCTTATCGGAGCGCTGAAGTCCTTGGCTGGATGGTCGATCAGAAAGGGATCGCGCCCCACGTCTCCCTCATGGACATTCCCGGTCCCAAGACCGCCAACTTCACCAAAAAGGACTTCATCTACGATGAGGACCGAGACCTTTATACCTGCCCGGGTGGCAAGGAACTAAGGCATCAATGGCGCTCTTACACAGTCCCGCGATCAGGTATCACGAAAGACAAGAAGCGCATGTACCGGGCGCGCAATACGGACTGCGCCGTCTGCCAGCTGAAATCAAAATGCTGCCCAAACGGGAAGTCGCGACGTGTGGGGCGACACATCTATGAGCACGCCCGTGACATGGTGAAGCGTCTCAGGGAAACACCTGAATATGAACAATCTCGCCGGGAACGAAAGAAGGTGGAGATGAGCTTTGCCCATCTGAAGTGCCAGCACGGCTTCCGACGATTACGACTACGCGGCCCGACAGGCGTAAGAGATGAGTTCCTCTTGGCCGCTACTGCCCAAAACCTCAGAAAACTCGCCAGATACGCCCCAAAACCAGCCCCAGAGACCAAAGTCGCCGCATAAAGGCGCCCACAACGACACTCGCCCAATAAAAACAAGCGGCTGAAAAAGATCACCCATACTGAAACAGCAACTTATCGAAGAGTTTTTCAACAGTATCGGCCGTTTTAAGACGTCCGTCTCGACGATAGCGGGTTGATATAGTGCGAGTTTCCGTCTCTCCAATGTGAGTACAAAAGTGAGTACAGCTCACGCATGACTTTAAAGTAAGATACCGACTATTATATTGATTTATTGAGATAGTTTTGGCATAAAATATTATATAGGAAGCGAAACCCGTAACGTCTCGGCCGCACCATCTCTGTGGAATTCTAAATTGATTTTCCGTTTGATTTAAGTGACGGACTTCCGTCCAAGCCCGCAATTCTATTCTCATCGCAAACTAGACTTCAGGAATTCAGTGAAGTTGCCTCACGATCACGGGCAAGAGGACATTGTCTAAGTGTCTTACATGAGGCGAATTTAAGCCGCTCATCTACATTGCTTACCGTTTGACGCGGCCTTGCCCTCCGCCTTTGGCGATTTCCAAGACTTCATGGCGGCTGACGAGGTTGAAATCACCAACGACTGAGTGCTTTAGACAGTTGGCGGCTGCAGCAAACTCCAACGCGTCGTCATCTGGCATGCCGTCAATGAGAGCATATATAAGCCCCGCTGAAAATGCGTCTCCCGACCCAACGCGATCGACAATATCCTTGATCTCGTACTTTCGGGAAAAGCGGATTTTTGCCTGAGATCGAAGACAAGCCGCCCAGTTGTGATGCTCAGCAGACCGCGTATCACGGATTGTCACAGCAACCTTTTCCAGATTTGGAAAGCGGTTAAGAACCTCATGGGTCAAACTTTCAAAATAGCTATTCTCATCTGGATCCCCTGTACCGTGGATGTTCAAGGCCTGCTGACAATCGCCACGCCCTGCAATCAAAATATCAGCTAGCTCAACCATCGGCAGAAGAATGTCAGCCGGGTCTTTGCCGTAATTCCAGAGGAGGGATCGATAATTCAGATCAAGCGAGACTTTCAGACCTGCAGACTTGGCCGCCTGCATCGCAGCCAGCGATAAATCTGCTGCAGACGCGCTCACCGCCGGAGAGATTCCACTGATATGAAACCAGTCCCCCGTCATGATGGGTGGCCAGTCAATCGCATCCTTGCTAAGAGACGAGAACACAGATGCCGAACGGTCATAGACCACCTGGCCCGAGCGCTGGTTTGCGCCAAACTCCATGAAATAGAGCCCAAGCCGCCCATCAGGACGAATAATCTCCGACGTATCGACCCCATAACGCCCCAGTTCCTGCATGGCGCGGGCACCAAGCGGGTTGTCCGGCAAAGCGGAGACGAAAACCGACTCACACCCAAACATGGCCAGTGAGACGGCCACATTGGCTTCTGCGCCGCCAAACGATACATCCAGGGATCTCGCTTGAGAAAATCTCTCAAGCCGGGGCGTGCTCATACGCATCATTAGCTCGCCGAATGTCACAATTCTGGGCATCATTACTTGCTCTTTCGTCTTCAGCTTTGGGTTTGCTCCAAGGGCGAGCGCGCCATCATTTCCACGCAGATATCCCCCAACCCAACATAGCGCATTCGGCAGCGTGATCCGATCTTCGCCTCATGCACACCCGTAATTGCTCCGCTTGAGAGCCAGAGATAATCTGCGTCAATGTCACTAACGGCACCGGATTGGAGGTGCTGACACAGAAAGAGCAGCGCTCCGAGGGGTCCCTTGTCTGCCAACCCAGGTGAGGCTCTCCCGATCTCTTCGCCATCGATCTCGGTGATGACCGTGAGCTCATCCAGAGTGTCCAACCAGCCCAAAGGAATTTCCGGGCCAACAATCATTCCAGCCTGATTGCCAAAATCACTGATGATAGAACCCGGCCCCAATTTGTTTAAGTCAGCCAGAGGAGAGCTGGCGATCTCTGCCCCAATGTGAAGAGTTGTCACGAGACTTTTCGCGTCGTCGAGCGTCTGTATCGGAGCTATCATCCGAGACGGGTTTTCAAACCTCATAATGAGTTCTGGTTCATAGGCCGCAAAGCCACCGGCAAAGACAGGCACGTCCACAAATTCCCCGTCTTTTCCAGTGAAGACCACAGACGGAAAGACAGGTCCTGCGAGCCATGGGCTGGGATACGTCTCCCGCCAGTGAGCGCCAATTCCACCAACCTTGAACCCGGCGACAGGCTCGCCCCAATTTCGAATGGAGCAGGATTGAACCTGATAGGCCTCTTCGAGAGACGCAGGGACAGTTCCCGGAAAGGCGTTGAGGGCGCGCGCATCCTTCCGGGCCGCGATGAACGCTGCAGATATGTCTTCAAGTCGACTCATCGTAACTGATGGCGACGCCGGCCGCTCATCCCTGGAGCGCAGCAAAGAAGTCGAATATTTCCGGGACATTTCCGTCGCCCATTCCAGCTTCGACAGCCTCTTTCAGATTTTTGGAAGTGGCTTTTCCAATATCTGTGTCCGAATTCAGATCAGACACCATTTGGACGAAATATCCCAGATCTTTGTTGGCATTATTGATGGAAAAGCCGAGGTCACTCACCCCGTCCACAGCGTAGTTTTTACAGAATTTCATAAAGGGAGAATTGGACGGTCCAGCCGACATGATATCATAAAGCTGCTGACGATCCACGCCAGCCAGTTTGGCGACAGCAAAGGCCTGAGACATGGCGCAGACTGTCGTCATGCCCATAAAATTATTGATCAGTTTCGTTGTATGGCCTGCGCCAAGATCACCTAGGTGGAAGACATTTTCGCCCTGCTCTTTCAGGACAGGGAGGTATTTCTCAAACGTGTCTTTATCGCCTGCCGCCATGATATTCAGCAGGCCGTCTTTGGCATGTGCCGGTGTCCGACCGAGCGGCGCGTCCAACATGCCAACACCCTTCTCGGCAAGATCGGCTCCGATCTTCTTGGTCGAGGCCGGGATTGATGTCCCGAAATCGATCAGGACAGATCCGGACTTCAACCCTTCCAGCAAGCCGTTCTCCCCATAGACAATGGACTCCACGACTTTGGACGTGGTGAGGCAAAGTTCGACAATATCGCTGCCTTCGGCCAACTCTTTTGGAGAACTCGCTTCGCGGGCATTTCCACGTGCCAAAACAGCGTCAACCGCCTCCTTATTAAGGTCCATGACGATAACCGGATAACCGCGCTTTTGCAGATTCTCCACCATGTTCCCGCCCATCAGGCCGAGGCCGATAAAACCGATCGTAGGTTTGGACATTTTGCGCTCCTATGAAATTGAGTGTCGCCGATACTTCGGCAATGAATTCGAAATGAGAAGATTAGGCGTTGGTGGACTTTGGCTTGAGGGGTTCGATCGTCCCGCACAGGAACCAAATGGCAGCAATCGCTGTCAGGGCGAGAGCCGAACCTAGAATAAAGACGGGCGCATAATTGGCCCCTGCGGTCAAAATCGGGACGAGTAAGGTCAACACAAATCCTGTCAGCTTTGCGGCCATTCCAGCAATCCCGGACAGTGTGCCGACAGTATTTCCACCGAGGAAATCCGATGGCAATGTCTGCACATTTCCGATGGCGGTCTGGAAGCCAAACAGGATCAGAAACATCAGGATGATGGCTGCCACAGCTGTTGAAGCAATCGACATCAGCAAGAGGCAGGGCAGCATGATCAGACAGCCCAGCGTAATGGTCAGCTTGCGTGTTGCATTAACTGTCCAGTCTTTGGACAAGAGATACTGCGCCAAGAGTCCACCAAACCAGGCGCCAAACATCGCACCGACATAGGGAATCCAACCTGCGCCCGCGAGCTCCTTGATCGAGAACCCATGCACTTCGAACAAGTAGGTCGGGATCCAGACGATGAAGAGCCACCAAATCGGATCGATCACGGCAGAGGCGGTGATTACACCCCAACTTTGACGACGGGTCAGCAGTTCACCCGTGGAAGGATTATACCCGCCATCGCGAACACCATCGCCCTCCATATCCTCATTGACCTGACCGCTGAGAATATAGTCGCGCTCTTCCGGGGTGATCCACGAGTGATATTGGGGTGGAGCTTTGACGATAATCAGCCAGGGGATGAGCCAAATAGCGCCTAGAGCTGCTACCGCGAGAAAGATAATTTTCCAGTGCAGGAATAGAGCGAGGTAAGCGAGCAGAGGGATTGAAATAATACCACCAATGGCCGCACCCGAATTAAATATGCCTTGAGCAAAGGCACGTTCTTTCGTTGGAAACCACTCCGCATTAGCTTTGGTGGCACCGGGCCAGTTCCCAGCCTCGGACACCCCAAGGATTGCGCGGAATATGCTCAAGCTCAAAACACCTTGGGCAAAGGCATGCAACGCTGTGGCGATGGACCAGGCCCCAATTGAGAGAACGAACCCCAGCCTCGTCCCAATCCAATCAAATATCTTTCCAAAAATGGCCTGTCCGGCTGCATAAGCTAGAATAAAGACCGCCGAGACCAGACCCAGAATTTGTTTATGCCCATCGGCATCCATATCCGGGAACAGATCCGGCGCCATATGCTGCGGCCAGAGAACGGTAATAGTTTGCCGATCAATATAATTGATAACGGTGGCCAAAGCGACGAGACCAACAACGATCCACCTCAGTTTCCCAGTCGCTTTTTTTTCGGGCTTGACCTCTACATCAGTCGCCATGTTCGTTCCCCTCTTCATGCGGATTGAGGACCGCATAAGGCCCACTCCAGCTTATATTTGTTCCATCAGTGAGCGTGTGTTCGCCGTCCTCCCCAGACAAACCAACACTGATGATTTCTCCGGACTTCAGATGGATGTGCACGACGTCCGCTGTGTCCCCCGCCAGATGATCCACTTTCGAGATCTGAGTGCGGCTTCCCACTGTGTATTCATCAATCGGATTATACTCTCCATGCGGCTCGAAAATGGTCGCCGTTGAGAAGCTTCGCCCGCGAGGCCCCCGTAAGATTAAAGCGGGTTCGCGACGCAAATTCGTATCCGGATCGTTCGCGCCCAACTCCGCGAGCAGTACACGCGTTCCAGAAAGGACAGCACTCGTGAGGGTATAAAATCGGCTATCTAGCAGAAGGGTTGTCTGGGCTTGCGCCTCTGGCAGATCGGCTTCACCCACTTTCCAGAGATATTGGTAGCCATTGTTCTCGCCTAGAGGCGTCCGAAACTGGCTGTCCGCATCAATTGAATAATTGGTTTCAATTAATTGACCATTATAATGGAACGGCAGGTCATAATCGTGGAGCGCGGCCCCACTCGCCCGCATTACATCAATCACGATTGGCGCTTCCAATGCGTCGTGATTGAGCATAGCGACATGGCGCGTCAGGGTTACACCCTCATAAGCGCTATCAATGCTGGCAGACGTCGCGCTGAGAATCTTTCCGACCTCAAAAGCCCCGAGTTCGGGCGCAAAATCATTCCCGTAACGCCAGTCGGCATCGAAATGGGAATTGCGGTCAACGACCAATGCGTTGTGCGCAATCGTCTGTTTCGCGTAGGCATTATTCTCCGGCAGATAATGACCCCCATATTTGGCTTCGATGTTGAGGAACCGGGCCGCGCCATAATCCCGAAGCACTTCATACCCGCGATCAAATATAAGAAGGCCCAGCTTGTCGAAATGACCATGACCCAGACCCATTGAGGTGTTTTTCGCAACAACAGCTAAGCCGTTCGGATCATCAGAAGCGCGCAATATGTCCAAGGCGCCCTGATCGCCATTTTGGCCGTCAGACAGGCGCATGGATCGATAGTCAAACGGCTCGCTTTTCCCGGCAGAGATAGCCTCTGAGACTTTCCGGCCCACAGCGGTCGGCACAACGCGGCCCTGAGCCTCCGCGATCGAAAGGAGTTCCGGATCAGACGTCAGGTCATAGGCGATGGCCACGCCATGGAGGAGCTCTGCCGTCGCGATGCCCTTATCCTTGATCGCATCATTGATCGGGAAGAAAAGACCGCCATAATTTTGATGGATCGTTGAATAAATTGCCTTTTTAAGGATGCCATCCCGCTGCTCGAAAATCTCGCGGTTCGGTTCATTCTTTTCAATCGCCTGCGCAAAAAGGACGAACGGCATCAGCGCGTAGCGCTGATAATAGGGCCCCTCATTATAATACCCGTCCGGCGAGAACAGGACCTCCAATTGCTTAAGAAAACCTCCTTCGCCTGACAGATCAAGGCCGAGCAAAGCTTTCTCGACATAGTCGGGACGATCAATCGCATATCCGGTCAGACCAACAGCCGCAGTAGCCCATGTCCCATGATTATGGATTTTGTTAAACGTCTCAGGTTGCCCTTCAGAGAGGAAGTCCGACACGGGATGGAAAACACCGTCTTCCAACCGGATACGTGTCGCCTCATCGAGGCTATTGCGAACTCTATCATAGCCCTTGGCGGCATGAACCAGCCACCATGCCTCATTCAGACTTTGCCAGAACAGGCGACCAGGCGATTGCTCTTTTTGCTGAGGATGCAACGGCAAATCAGTATAAATCTCGGCGTAGGCGTCCAGCATTCGAACGAGGTGATCTGCATATTTTTGATCGCCCGTCGCTTCATAAAGAAGACCCGTGTCCCACATCTCCTTGGCGTTCCGCTTGTGTTGTTCGTGGGTGAAACCACCGCCCGCATCAACGGGAATTGGGACATTGAGAGGCTGGTTCAGCTTTGCATCGATCTGGGCCTTCATCGTCTTAAATGCAGACGCGTAGAGCGAGCCATACTCAGAAGATACCTCAGCAGCGACCGATGCTGGAGGATTGCTGATACCCCCTTCGACGCATCCCCCTAGAAGGGTGGACAAGGCCAGCACGCTCATCAATGCAGTCCGCACTATTCCAGCCCCTCATTGTCGGAAAGGCGAACAGTAGACTCTAGTCCACTTGTAATTTCGCGAAGAATGGGGGCCGGAACTTCATTGAAGCGGTTGCCAGCAATATCAGTCTGCGGATCACCCACCGTGTGCTCAATCAGAAACGGCGCACTTTCAATAAATTCGTTTCCGACAATGTCTGCATCCTGAACACCATGGAGCCAGAGAGAGGCTTTCTTCGTGTTTCGGGATCCTCGACCGACATTTTCGAGTTTTGAGTCCCGCATTTCGAAGTGAGGCCCAAAAGTGCTCTCATCCCGCCCTCCGCGATAAAGTGTGACGAGAGGTCCTTGAACATCCTTGAAGATGGAGCCAATGATAGTGACATATTCTGCGTTATATCGCCCAAAATCATCGAT
>JBCBGR010000014.1:0-18593 GCA_038526555.1 Pseudomonadota bacterium | reverse complement strand
ATGGCGGCACAGACGGGCTTGTGACAATTGAAGATCTGATTGAGCCGATTGTAGGCGATATTGAGGATGAGCATGACGAGCTGGACGATGCGCTCAAAAAGGTCGTGCTCGAAGGCGGTAAGGTCGCCTGGGATGCTGATGCCCGCATGAGTATTGATGATTTCGAAGCCGCCATTCATCGAGATTTTGCTACTATTGATGAGGAAGAAGAAGTCGACACGCTGGGCGGTCTTGTCTTCACGTTGGCAGGGCGCGTACCAGAGCGCGGGGAGATTATCGTTCACCCGGAAGGGGTCGAGATGGAAGTCATCGACGCCGATCCGCGACGCGTGAAACGGTTGCGGATTACCTTGCCCGTCGATCCGGGTCGGGACGATACCTCGACAGCCGCCTAAAAGCTCATGAGCGATACGGCTCACATACGCCGATGGAACCAGACGGGATGGATTCCTCGCCTTGCCATGATCGGAGCTGGGGCAATCGCCGCGCTCGGTTTTGCCCCATTTCATCTTTGGATCGCACCGCTTCTGGCACTCGCTGTATTGTTTATTCGTCTTCATGGCGTCGTAGACATGCCGCGACCAGGACGGGCAGGCTTCTGGACAGGCCTTATCTTTGGGCTCGGATGGTTTTCCGCGAGCTGTTTCTGGATCGCCTCCGCCTTTATTGAGCGCGGCCCGGAATTTATCCCGATGATCCCGCCTCTAGTCGGGGGGTTGGCGATTGTTCTGTCCCTCTTCTGGGGATTAGCCGGCTATGTTAGTACGCGTCTAGGACGCAGCGGAAAGCCTGTCATTATGGCGATCCTATTCGTGAGCACGTTTACCCTCGCGGAACTAGGGCGCGGGCATCTCTTTTCGGGCTTTCCCTGGAATATGGCGGCTTACGCGTTTGAGCCCGGAGGCACGATTAGCCAGTCCGCTCATTGGATCGGAGTCTATGGGCTCACCATGCTGGCTTATGTCGCCGCAGCGGGATTAGGTCTCGTCTGGATCAAACGTCAGGTGATGGTCGCAACACTCCCGGTTGCTCTGCTCGCAAGCCTCTTTGGGTTGGGAACGCTGAGATTGGAAACTGCCCCACCGACTAATATCCAGCCGGGTGTCGTTTTGCGCCTCGTCGCCGTGCCGTTTCGTCAATCCGAGAAAATCAACCGCGCCACAGCCGCGCAAATCACAGATGTGCATATAGCGCTGAGCCTCTCGCCGGGCCTAGACCGAGTCAGTCATCTCGTCTGGCCGGAAGGGGCCGTGAACGGCCTTGCCACTGAAGATTATGGCTTCATGAATTTTGTTGGCGTGAACCTTGCTGCAGCCACAGGCCAACCGCCTGTGTGGCTGATGAATTCCTTGCGACAGGAAATTCGACCTGATCGCGACGGCCGTCCGCGCCCGATCTACTATAATAGTTCCGTCGCTGTGACGTTTGATGAGTTGGGAACACCCGCCGTGGTCGGCGTCAATGATAAAGCCAAGCTGGTCCCCTTTGGGGAGTTTATTCCCGGTGGAGAATGGGTTGAAATGCTGGGCGGGCGACTTGTGTCCACAGCGCTCGCCTCCATTACGCCAGCTTCGGAAAAACGGGTGTCCAACTTTCCGGGCCTGCCACCGATCTCACCACAAATCTGTTATGAGGTCATCTTTCCGGGTCTCACCCCACGTGGTGACGATAACCAGCCTGCCCCGCAAGCGATCCTCAACCAAAGTAATGATGCCTGGTTCGGATCGACCACGGGCCCCGCCCAACATGCGGCCATTTCGCGCTACCGCGCTATTGAAGAAGGCCTGCCGCTGATTCGCTCAGCCGCCAATGGGATTAGCGGTGTATTTGATTCTTATGGTCGCGCGGAAGAGGTGCTAGACGGGAAAAGCGCGGCTTATCTGGACACGGTTTTGCCTATGGCGATTGGCCCCACTGTCTCCATGCGGTGGGTCAATGCGCTACTGGTCTTGCTTAATCTATGTTTAGTTGTAGTAAGCGTGTCTCAGGGGCGAAGCGAATTATAATATGAGGCTGATGACATCATTGGCTAAAGGGGAGAGCCTGACATTGACCAACCAACACGCACCACGATCTGCTAATCCTGTTGACATTCATGTCGGCGCTCGCATTCGTCTCCGGCGGCAAATCTTGAAGATGAGCCAGGAAAAGCTCGGCGATCAACTGGGTGTAACCTTCCAGCAAGTCCAGAAATATGAGCGCGGCACGAACCGTGTCGGCGCCTCACGCCTGTGGCGTTTATCCCAAGTGCTGGACGTGCCTGTCAGCTTCTTCTTTGAAGGGCTGACAAATGAGATCGAGGCGGGCGAATTCTCGGACAATGACCAAATGCCGATCGTCTATGACTTCATCAATAGTTCAGATGGTGTCGCGCTGGCTAAAGCCGTCTCTCAGATCGATAATAAAAGCGTTCGCCGTCAAATTTTAGAGCTGGCGCGGAGTCTCGCGAGAGATAGCGCTGATCGACGGGATGACTAAATCGTTTACAAGCCTTTGATCTGGTAACGTCCCTTGTTCGGAGAGACACTCCGGATTACGCGCCGCGCATGAGTGTCGCATCAGACAATAACCCAGACGATCAGCAACGCTTTCGCACATTCGGACGGGCGAAGGGGCGGACGCTGTCCGGGCCGCAACAAGCTCTGATGGATGCGCATTGGCCGCGGCTGGAAATCCGGCCTCGCGACGCCTTACCCGAGAGCCCTGTCTGGCTGGAAATTGGCTATGGTATGGGATCTCATCTTCTGCATTTGGGACGCTCGCACCCGGACATCTCCATTATCGGAGCAGAACCTTTTCTGAATGGAACGGCCAAAGCGGTGCGTGGGATCGCTGAAGAGGGACTAGAGAATGTGCGCCTATTTCGCGGCGATGTCCGTGAATTGATGGCGCAGTTCCCAGATCAATCACTCGATCGCAACTATATCCTTTTTCCCGATCCCTGGCCGAAAACGCGTCACAATAAACGACGCTTGATCCGCACCGCCTTTATCGAAGAGCTTTACCGCGTGATCAAACCGGGCGGAGAACTCATCTTCGCCTCAGACATTCCGCATTATGTGGATTGGGCACTGACCCGTTTTCGTAGTCATGCGCGTAAGACCGGGGTCGGCTTTGACTGGGCCCTGACGCCACCAAAGCAACCGCCTGAAGGATGGCCGGGTACGAAATATGAAGCGAAGGCGCGGCGTGAAGGCCGAACGCCTTACTGGTTTACCTTCATCCGGACCTAACCTTCACGCGCCCCGAAGAAAGCACTCCCCACCCGGACATGCGTCGCGCCAAAGGCAATCGCTGTCTCAAAGTCCACACTCATCCCCATAGACAGCGTTGTAACGCCAACTGATTGGGCCAATTTTTCCATCCGCCAGAAATGCGGCGCAGCCGGTTCATCAATGGGCGGGATGCACATAAGGCCTTCGGGGTTGAGGTCATATTCTGTTCGCAACCGATCCAGAAAGGATCCGACCTCATCGGGAGCAACGCCCGCTTTCTGCGGTTCCTCGCCAATATTCACCTGCACCATGAGGCGCGGCATGCGCCCAACGCTTTCAGCCGCCTTCAACAATGTCTTGGCCAGCTTTTCCCGGTCCAGCGTTTGGATGACATCGAATAGTTCGACAGCGTCTTTCGATTTATTGGACTGTAGCGGCCCGATCAGATGAAGTTCTATAGTGCCACGGTGCGGCGCAAATCGCTCACCCCAACGCGTTTGCGCTTCCTGAACGCGGTTTTCGCCAAAGACGGTTTGTCCCGTATCCAGGCCTGCCTGAATACGGTCATCCGGTTGCACTTTTGACACAGCAATCAGCGCAGGCACTTCAACACCTGCTTTCTGCGCCGCCTGCTCCATCCGGGTCAGGATTTCCGCGCGCCGCTCAGCTATGCTATCTGTCATGATCATGGGCGCGCCATACGAAACTGCAACAGGGCTGCAAAGTCCCCTCATCCAGACAGGTTTGTCACTCATCGGATCGCGATTGAATCCATTGGTCCTGATGAGTGATCCTGAGCGTACGCCAGATCTACTCACCTTGGCCAAGGCTATGCCCAGCGGATCCGCGATCATCTATCGACATTTCGGTAAGCCGGGTTTGGAAGATGAATTGCGATCCATCACGACCAAACGCTCTATCCAGCTATTAATCGGAAATGATCCAGAACTGGTAGAGAGGTGTGGGGCAGACGGCGTTCATTTTTCAAGACGCACAAAGCCAGAGACAATTCAATATTGGCGCGCGCGTCAGCCCGATTGGATCGTGAGCGCCGCCGCGCCTAAGCCTTGGTCGACGCCGCCCTATTCGCATCTCCTTGATGTCCTCTTCGTCTCATCCGTCTTCCCATCCAGCAGTCCTTCCGCTGGCGAGCCCTTTGGCATCGACCGTTTGAAAGAGATTACGGCAGCGTCTGAGTGTCCGGTTTTCGCGCTTGGCGGCATTACG
The DNA here is from genome assembly GCA_038526555.1 of Pseudomonadota bacterium. Lineage (GTDB taxonomy): Bacteria > Pseudomonadota > Alphaproteobacteria > Caulobacterales > Maricaulaceae > Litorimonas. Next base: position 14,151 of record JBCBGR010000014.1, on the reverse strand, counting down.
GATCACAATGCCGGGCAACTTGGATCCATTGGTATTGCAGGGGTTGCAGCAATTAGCGGGTTAAAAGACACGCTCACACAATCAATCAAGAAAGTGACAGTCACCATGGAACCCTCTCAACCACCAGACAAACCGTCCCTGTCCATCACAAAGGACGAAGGTCCTGCGGGAATTGTCTTCACCGCAGAGGTCTCAGGCGCAACCCACACTGGGGAACTCACCTTGGTGCCGCTCGGAGATGGCCTTTGGAATGCCAATCATACAGGCGTGCCCAAAGAAATTGGCGGGCGTGGCGTGGGAAAAGCGCTCGTCAAAGCCATGGTCGAGGATGCGAGAATCTCCGGGTATAAAGTCGTCCCCGGATGCCCCTTTGTCGCGAAGCTCTTTAAACGGCACCCTGATTGGGCTGACGGTGTGGCCGTTTAGAAGCGAATCGCCCCTTCAATAAAGGCAGCCGTAACCGTTTCATTGCCGAGCTGTGCCACACCGCCAATGTCACGGAGCGTTTCACGATCCGCATATTGACCGCCAATGCTCATCCGCATGCGCTCATTAAAGTCCCAACTGACTCCGCCAACAAATTGATCACTCTTCAGGTTGACCAGCTTATCTTTGGCGTGGCCATAACCCACTGTGAAGCCGAGGCGTGACGGTTTCCACGTCAAGCCGACATCATAGGCTTCGTAATCGCCATTCAAGACGCCCTGATTGGAACTCAGCCAGGAACCGCCCAGCGTGAAGTCATTCATCTTGAGCTCAAGACCTGCATTAAACGCTTCCAGATCATCCAGACCCACCAGCCCGGACTTTTCTGTACCGCGCGCATATGTGCCTGTAGCCTCAACGCTCATACCTGGGGCAAATGTGCGATCAATCGCCAGACCCGCTTCAAAAATGTCTTGAATATCTGGGGTGACGATATTGGGGACGTCGTTCAGATCCACACAATAATCGACACCGCATTGTTTGCCATCGGGCGCGTAAGACAGGCCCAACTGTAGACCAATGCCAACCTGATCTCCCAAGAGGCGCGGGCTCGTATAGGTCACCTTCTCGGCAAACCCAGAGGCATCATTGACCGTCTTGACGGCATCAAGCCCGGTGTAATCGACAGGTGAATTGCTGGCGCCCACATTGAGGAGCGTGGGCGCACCAAGGCTGAAGAGGAAAGCCGCGCCATCATCGAGGCCGACTGTCACATCACCATAGGCAGAGCGCAGGAAGAGGTGCGCGGACTCAAGCGCGAATTCTTCATCCTTAGCGACATCAAGGCCGGATGTGTAAAATTGTGATGTATAACCGCGCACGGAGGCGGGCGACGGACTGCCCGGAACCGTAATGGACGCGCAGCCTGCGAGTGTGGGCGGACAATCCGGCAAACGACGGACAAAGCCTTTTCGACCTTCATCATATTGCCCGCGAACTTGCCCATGAACGCCCCATTCAAGGCCCGTCTGTGTGATGGTGCTCAATTCAATGTCGAGATCCGCATCTCCGATGAAGGTCTCTTCCCAGTCACTATTACGCTCTCGCGCACCCACGCCTGCACGAATAGCGCCGCGAATGAGCGTCCTGATCCCGCCGCCCAGGCGATTAAAGAAACCGGGTTTCTGCTGCTGATCAAACGGACCTTGGCTATAGGGTCCTGGCTGGCCTGGTTGTTGACCCGGCTGCTGACCCCATGGTTCACCCCAAGGCTGTCCTTGATTTCCGTGCGTGCCTTGAGACCCTCGCGTGTAAGGCGCGTCGCCCGGATAGGGTTTGCTGAACGGTCCTGATGATGGCACTCCGCCTTGTGGTGTTTGGCCCTGTTCAGGTTGGCCTTCCCATTGCGGCGCCGTTTCTCCGGGTCGAGCATAGCCATAATCTAGGCCGGTCGGATTGTTGGACTGGACCCACCGCTCAGGCGGCTGTTGGGATTGCCACTGACGCGGGACCTGACCAGGCGCATAATAGGGCGGGACCTGATGGACAGTAAAATCTGTCGCATTATCAACGCTGGATGGCAGGTTGTTGACAGAGCTTCGCGGAACGGAGCCGTAAGTCCCTCCCTGAGAGCGCCCAGCCCCGTAACTGCCAGCAAGGCCCGCGGCCACGCCAAAATTGCCAGCAGGCGCAGGCGGTTGATAGGTGTAGCCCGCACTCGGAACGGATTGCCCTGGCACCGGACCGGAATAGTCAGGCGTCCTAGGCCGCGTCGGTGACAAGGATGTTGGGCCCTGAGATCTGACGGGTGGCGCTGTCAGGGGCGGCGCTGTGAGAGGGCTCGAATAAGGGGAAGGCGACGCTGACGCGCTGCGGGTTGCTGATGTTACGGGTGTGGGTGTGGGTGTGGGTGTAGCAGGTGCGGGCGCCGAAACAGTCGGCGGAGGCGCAGGTGGCGTGACAGGTTGTGAGGATGCACGCGATGCTACAGGCACTGGCGCTTCAACGGAGCGCGTCACCGGTTGTGCCGGTGGGCGTTGAGGGGCTGGCGTCGGGATCGTCGCATTGGGAGGCGGAGCTGTTGCAGAGTCAGCGTCCAATGATCGGGTCCGCAATTGTAAGCGCGGCGCAGTGTTGACTGAGGATGGCGACGTTCTCCCGGTCGCTGTTTCAGGGAGCGGCTCATTGGCTTGCGGCAACTCCCAAGCATTGACCTTTTTCTGGTTAGCAAAAGGGCTGTTGGATTGTGCCGATGCGATCACCGTCGCACCCATGGCGAGCAAGATCGTCGGGCCAACTGCATAGGCGAGGCGCTGCTTGAGTTTCCGTCGAGCCTGAATTTTCTCAATACGTCGCGTCCGCGCACGATCTTCGGCCATCATTCTGTCCGCGATGGGACTGAAAGCGGAGATGTGTCGGGCCATAGCCGAACTCCGAGTGGACGCGAAAGAAAACGCAAGGACGATTAAACGCGCGCGTGGCACAAACCCTCCTAAAATATCGTTAACAACCGTTTACATCTGTTAACCTGTCGGTTCCGGGCTAGATTTACTGGAAAGTTATGAAAGGCAGGCTTTCACCTGTCGTTTCTATTTGGCATAAGCGCGAAAATTCTGCCGTCAGGTGAAGGTTCACAGACATGTCTTCAATGAAATTTATCGCAAACCTCTCGCTCTGCGCTTTTGCGACCATCGGTTTATCTGCCTGTGGAACTCTAGGCGGCGGATCCTCTTCGTCTGGCGGTGATCGGGCGGAGGCCATTGCACCAGCCAACGGCGTCAACTCTTTCCTGTGGCGTGCAACGCTTGAGACACTCAACTTCATGCCGCTTGAGCAAGTCGATCCGTTTGGCGGTGTTGTGATCACGGATTGGTACGCCGACCCAGAAGCGCCGACAGAACGCCTGCGTGCCACCGCCTATATTCTGGATCAGAACCTGCGCGCCGATGCTCTCAAAGTGAGTGTTTTTAAGCAAGTGCGTGGAACTGCAGGGTGGCAAGACGCCCCTGTGGATGCAGATACAGCGCGACAGATCGAAAACGCGATCCTGACCCGTGCGCGTCAGCTTTATATTGCGACGGTGGATAACGCTTAAACTTCATTTTCTCCCACACATTTCCGATTTTCATCGGACTAGGGTAGTTTCATGACATGTGGGTGGGACCGACGCGCAGCGCCCTGACGGGAATAAAGAATGCTGAAACAGCATCAGCGGCCTTTAACGAATTGATTCAATTCTCAATTGCTGTGAGTTCGGAGCGCGTCAGCTATCATCATATAGATCCGGTTGAAAACCAAACCCCCGATAATGAGCGGGACAGTTTTTCCCTGTTTTCCTACGGATTTCCCGCTGTCTGGAGTCGAAATCTATCAATCGACCGATTACAGGCACATTGATCCCATGACAGCTTATGCGTCCTATCAGACGCACGCTGTTTTATGGTCGGATGTGCCGCACCGCGTCCCACTGAGCAAAGTGCAGTAGGATTATATTCGGGGTCTCTACGGGTGGTTATCGCCCGGTGACGGACTAGCGATTCCCTTATTTGGTCCGTCGGGTCATCATGGCTATGGCACAGTATTGGGTGGCGCAAACTAATCGCGCCCGCGCGCTTGGTATTGTTGATCGCTAGAACAATACTGGCTTCACAATCGCCAGGCAGACAATGATGATCGTCACAAAAGCGGGGATTTCATTGATCCGGCGGAAGAATTTTTCTGACTTCGGCCGCCCACCATTGAGAAATCCTTTTCGCGTTTTCGCCAAAAACCCATGATAGCCAATCAAGCCAAAGGCCAAGATCACTTTGATCATTAACCACAAAGGTGTTGGCACGTTATAGCCGAGTAAGATCAAGCCTAGAATGAAGGCCACGATCATCGCCGGGTTCATAATGATGCGAAGCAGCTTCGCTTCCGCCTCTTCCATTTTGGCTTCGAGCTCCCCGCCCGGTTCCGCCACAGAATGATAGACAAAAAGCCGCGGCAGATAGAGCAGACCCGCCATCCAGAAGATGACCGCGATCAGGTGAAACGCTTTTATCCAGAGATAGGCATCACCCATAATCGAGACTCCCATAATCAAACTCGCGGATCGTCTTAATCACCGCATGCACATCGTCAATCTGAACATCCGGTGTGACGCCATGACCGAGATTGAAGATATGTGGACCAGAGGCACCATCACGGAGAACTTGCTTCACAGCACGTGTCAGCACGGTTCCGCCTGTTCGGAGCGCTAAGGGATCCAGATTGCCTTGAACGGGCATGCCATCGGGAATGGTTGCCCGAAAATCGTCCAGCGGCACATCTGTGCCTGTTGCAATAGCATCAATCCCTGTTTCATGCGCATAGCGCACCGCATTCAGGCCTGCGCCCCGCGGGAAACCGATGATGGGCACATTAATGCCTGCCGCTCTGATTTTCGAAACAATGTCAGCGGTCGGGTGAATCACCAATCGATCAAATAAGTCAGGTGACAAACCTTCTGCCCAGCTCTCAAAGATTTTGAGGGCGTTAGCACCCGCTTGGGCCTGTCGAATCAAATAATCTGCAGAACTCTCGACGAGGGCTTTAAGTAAATCCACCATGGCATCCGGTTGCTCATAAGCAAACCGTTTGGCTTGCTCTTTGGTCGGTGTCCCCTTCCCTTCGATCATATAAGTCGCAACCGTCCATGGACCGCCTGCAAAGCCAATGAGCGTCTTGGATGGATCCAAAGCCGCGCGAACCTTCGAGACCGTTTCGTAGACAGCGGAGATGCGATCAGCGGCTCCGTCTACTGTAAGGGCCGCAATCCCGTCAGCATCAATGGGGTCGAGCGTTGGCCCAACGCCTTTGACGAATTCAACGCGTCGTCCCAGACCAATTGGGATTAAAAGAATATCTGCAAACAGGATGGCCGCATCAACGTCATAGCGTCTCACAGGTTGTAAGGTCACTTCCGCCGCCTTGTCAGGCGAGAAGCAGAAATCGATAAAGTCTTTCGCTGTGGCGCGGACTTCCAGATATTCGGGCAAGTGTCGTCCGGCTTGTCGCATGAACCAGATCGGCACGGGCTCAACCCGTTCACCCTTTAGAACGCGTAAGATTGGGGCCGACGGATCAGCGGATTTTCGATTAGTTTCCATAAGGTGAGTTTCTAACCGAATTATTCGCGACGTGCCTCCCTTCCTTTCAATTTATTTAGAGAATGGAAGTGTTTATTGAGCCTGTGAATCTGTGGAGAATATTAACGCTTTGATAAGAGGTCTTAACGGAGGCCCTCAGTACTGTGAGTTGATGATCGAGACTTTATCCTGTCCAGAGTCTGCGGATAAGTTGCATAGTGGACTGATTAGATACGATTCCTTTTTCCAGAAAGCTTGAGGATAAGATATTGAGAAAACTTTTATCCTCATGATCCCCTGAATTGCGTATTAACCTTTTCAGATTGGGATGGAATCGAAAGCCTGGCGAATTCTATACCCGATTCGACTCTGTTCCTTTTTGGGACAGCTGTCCGATTGTGGACAGAGGCGGACAAGTCCCGCTAGAGACAGGACGAATCAGAGGCTGAGACGGGAGAGTCGGAAGAGAATCGATCCAATCGATTCGTGTTGAAACCAGATTATGCCGGATCGTAATTCCAACATTTCGACCTGTTTCCATGTTCACCTCGTCAGTGACTCGACGGGCGAAACATTGGTGGCCATGATGAAGGCCTCAACCGCTCAATTCCGCAATGCGACGGCGTTGGAGCATCTCCATGCGCTGGTCCGCTCAGACGCGCAGATGACGAAAACGCTCGAGACCATTGAGAATAAGCCGGGGGTTGTGATCTACACGCTGGTTGATCCGGAGAAACGCAAGCGGTTGGAAGAGTTTTGCGAAACGCATCATATCCCCCATGTGTCCATCCTGGACTCAACCCTTGCTATGATGGGGCGTTATCTCGGTGTCACGACGTCCGCTGAAGTGGGTGCGCAACGGACGCTAGATGAAGCCTATTATGACCGGATTGCAGCCTTTGACTTCGCGATGGCTCATGATGATGGCAAGCAGATGAACGGGTTGGTCGATGCCGATATTGTTCTGCTGGGCATTTCCCGAACATCGAAAACGCCGACCTCCATTTATTTGGCCAACCGCGGGTTTAAGACAGGGAATATTCCGCTGGTTCCCATAGAGCCACTTGGTATTCAACTACCTCCCATCGTGCATCAGTTGGAGACACCGTTGGTTGTTGGCCTTGTGGCCTCACCGGATCGGATTGTGGAAATCCGGGCGAATCGACTGAAAGGATTATCGGCGACAGGCCGTTCGAACTATACGGATCAAAGCTCGGTCCGTGATGAGTTGCGGGAAGCGAAACGGCTCTTCGCAAAACGCAAAATACCGGTGATTGACGTCTCCCGTCGTTCGATTGAAGAGACAGCCGCGCAGATTATCAATTTGTTTAAGTTACATCGACCGGAAGAGGCGGCCAAACGTCCCTTATGACCTCTCCTCACCGCCTCATCCTTGCCTCAGGCTCTGCCATCCGCCGAGAGATTATGACGGGCGCAGGGCTCGATTTTGAAGTCATCGCCAAACCCGTCGATGAAGCGGCGATCAAGGCGGGGATGTTGGCAGAAGGCGCGAAACCGCGCGAGATCGCCGACGCCCTAGCCGAAGCCAAAGCCTTGCGGGTCTCACGACAGGAAACAGGACTGGTGATTGGTGCGGATCAGGTGATGGTCATGGATGGTCAATTGTTCGATAAGCCGACATCGATAGAAGCAGCACGAGACCGCTTGATCCAGATGCGGGGTCAACGACATGAGCTGGTCGGTGCAGTCGTCGTCGCCAAAGATGGCACCCCCGTTTGGCGGTTTGTGTCTGAGACCAAACTCTGGATGCGCGATTTTTCAGATGCGTTTCTCGATGATTACCTAGAACAAGAGGGTGAGTTGGTGACCAAAAGCGTTGGCGCCTATCGGTTTGAAGGGCCAGGCGCTCAACTCTTCAGCCGTGTTCAAGGTGATTTCTTCTCAATTCTCGGCCTGAGTCTTTTGCCTCTGCTTCAATATTTGCGGGATTGCGGAGCGATCCCTTCATGAAGTGTCGCGTTCTTTTAGAGACAGACACGACATGAGTGCGCCGATCTCTAAATTGGCGGGTGTCTGTGGTTGGCCGATCCACCACTCGCTCTCCCCGATCCTTCATAATCACTGGCTGCGTCAAAGCGGGATCCGCGGGGCTTATGTCCCCTTTATGGTGAAGCCTTGGGATGCGACGCGCGCGTTTCAATCCCTGAAACAGACGACGATTGCCGGCGTGAATGTTACCCTCCCCCTGAAAGGGTCAGCTTTTCTGGCGGCGGATAAGACGACCGAAGATGCGGAAAAAATCGGCGCCGCCAACTGTCTTTATGTCAGGGATGGTCAGCTGATTGCGCATAATACGGACCTGGAAGGCTTTGCCGCGCCGTTAAAAACGCGACGTTCGACGGCGGCCCTTTTCGAGACAACAGCCTTAGTGATAGGAGCTGGCGGTGCATCGCGCGCGATTATAGCTGCGCTGTTGGGTTTGGGCGTGCCGGAGATAATCCTGACAAATCGTACGGATGCAAAAGCGGAAGATCTTATGGCGCAAGTCGGCCTCCCCTCTTTCTACGCCCTGCCCTGGTCCAAACGCTATTTGGCCGTCAAACGCGCCGATATCATTATCAATGCGAGCTCTGCTGGCATGAGCGGGTACCCACCGCTTGACCTCTCTCTCAAAGACGCACGTCCGACGGCGCTCGTCTATGATCTGATCTATACCCCTGAAAAAACACCACTTTTGGAGGAGGCAGAAAAGCGAAAACTCGAAACAATGGGCGGTCTGGACATGCTGATTGCTCAGGCGCGTCCCTCCTTTAAACTTTTCTATGGTCAGCCAGCGCCCCCTGATGATCCCGCCCCAATTCTACGAGAAGCTTTAGCGAGCGGCGTGCGGTGAAGATCATTGGACTGACAGGTTCGATCGGGATGGGAAAATCGACGACGGCCGCCATGTTCGCCGATCTCGGCGTCCCTGTTTTTGACGCGGATGCGGCTGTACATCAACTCTATGCGCCCGGTGGAAAAGCGGTACCCCTCATCCGTGCCGTCTTTCCGGATGCGATCACGGAAGAGGGTGCTGTTGATCGAAAACGCCTCGGTGAACATATGCGGGCTGATCCCCTTAACCTCGATGTTCTCACCAGCTTCATCCATCCTTGGGTGGGTGAGATGCGCGCTGACTTTCTCAAGCAGGCTGAACACGATGAGGCGAAAGCTGTTCTGTTCGACATCCCGCTTTTGTTTGAGACTGGCGGCGATACGAATGTCGATGCAACCGTCGTTGTGACCGCGCCTGCGGATGTTCAGCGAAATCGCGTTCTCGCGCGTCCCGGTATGAGCGAAGCCCTGTTTGAGGATCTTCTTTTCCGTCAAATGCCTGATGCGGAGAAACGGGCACGTGCTGACTACATAATTGATACGTCAAAAGGTCTGGACGCCGCGCGAGAACAGGTCCAAGCGACCTTAGACGAGATCCTATCATCTTGATCGTCCACAGCAGCAGCTCAGTGTTCTTGATGCGTTGGTCTAGCAATCGCGCGCCATTTGATTAGATTCGAGAAATGGCGGGATTGCGAGAAATCGTTTTCGATACGGAAACCACGGGCTTTGATAGTCAGGGCGCCGACCGCATCACGGAATTAGGGTGTATTGAGCTGATCGACTGGTTGCCGACAGGGGAGCAGTTTCATGCTTTCATCGATCCTGAACGCGAGGTTCCCGCTAAAGTCGTTGAGATCACAGGTCTCACAACAGATTTTCTGCGCGGAAAACCAAAATTTGCGGAACGGGCGGACGATTTTCTGGAGTTTGTCGGCGACTCGCCGTTGGTCGCGCATAATGCTAAATTCGATATGGGGTTCATCAATGCGGAACTCCGGCGTTGTGGTCGCCCGCAAATCGAAGAGCACCGCTTCATCGATACGCTCGCCATGGCCAATGCCGCGTTCCCCGGAAGTCCGGCGTCGCTAGATGCACTCTGTAAGCGGTTCGATATTAGCCTGTCCGCACGTGACAAGCACGGCGCGATTATCGACTCGGAATTGCTGGCTCGTGTTTATCTGGAGCTTCGCGGCGGTCGCGAACGATCTCTCGCTTTTGAACCTGAAGCAGAAACCGTCCAGACATCATCCAGAAAGGCGGGGGCTGTGAAAGCGAGACCCACACCTCTCCCATCACTGCTGAGTGAAGAAGAAAAAGCGGCTCATGCCAGCTTTATCGCGGATATGGGTGGTTCAGATCTGTGGGACAGAACGCTGAGACGGCTTGAGGGTCGTCGCTAGCGGTGCATGAGCCCAAGGCGGCTTAAAAGTGCCTCCATATGGTCTAAGTCCTTGTATTTCAATCGAATTTCTCCACCACGTCCTGTGTGACGAATATCCGCTGGATAGCCGATCGTATCACGAATTTTTTGCTCAAGCGCTTTTATATCTGTTGATTTCTCAAGCTTGAGCGATTTCGACTTGGGTGGGTTTTTCTCAGAGTTCACCCAGCGCTCCGCCTCGCGAACACTCCATTTATTTTTGACGATTGCTTCTGCGAGTGCATCAGGATCCTTGGCGGCGAGGAGCGTACGGGCGTGACCGGCCGTGATTTCGTTGCGGAGCAAAAGCTCGCGTCCGCGTTCGGTCAGACCTGTGAGGCGAACTGTGTTGGCGACATGGACCCGGCTTTTCCCAATACTGGTCGCAATCTCGGCCTGGCTCCGTCCAAATTCATTGATGAGTTTTTCATAAGCCAGCGCCTCTTCCAGCGGATTCAGATCGGCGCGTTGCACATTCTCAATCACCCCAATTTCGAGAATATCGCGGTCTGAGAGATCACGGACAAGGACGGGTACAGATGTTAGGCCCGCTTTCAGAGCCGCGCGATAGCGACGTTCCCCCGCGACGATCTGATAATCTTCACGACCCCGCGTTTCGGGATTATTAATTTTCCGGACGAGGATGGGTTGCAAGATACCCTTTTGTTGAACCGAGGCGATCAGATCGTCCAAAGCACCAGTATCAAAATGCTTTCGTGGCTGCGCGCGGTTACGGATCAATCGGGAAATCGCAACGGTTTGAACGCCTGCAGTCTCATCAGCGCTTACGGAAGACGTAGAGGACGAAGCTTTCTCATCCTTTGTTTCTTTCAGGCTTTTGGTTTCAAGCGGTGGTTTCACATCGTCAGTCGTTGCATCAACTGGTGACAATCCCGCATCATCCATAAGCGCTGAGAGACCGCGTCCGAGACCTTTTTTCTTTGCTGCCATAGTCTTGCTCTCGATTATTTCACCCGCGCCGCATGCTTGCGCAGGATTTCCCGTGCCAGGCGGCGATAGGCTTTGGCCCCTTGGCTGGACGGTTCGTATGTGGTGACAGGTTCGCTAAAGCTTGGTGCCTCAGCGATGCGCACATTCCGTGGGATCAGCGTTTCAAATACAGCGCGTCCCAAATGACGGCGAACATCATCGGCGACCTGCAAAGATAGCCGATTACGCTTATCGAACATGGTGAGGACGACTCCGTCGATCGCGAGTTTGGGGTTAATCCCCTCTTTCGCCATTTCAACGGTGCGTAAGAGTTGTGACAGGCCCTCCAACGCGAAAAACTCACACTGCAAAGGTACAATGATGGATCGCGCTGCGGCCAGTGCGTTCAAGGTCAGAAGATTGAGCGAGGGTGGACAATCGATCAGCACATAATCGAAGGAGACCGTCGCTTTGGCAAAAGCTTCGACCAGTTTTTGCGTGCGCCCCTGTGTCATGCCAATTTCAAGTTCGACGGCGGACAAGTCAGCGTGGCTTGGCATAATGTAAAGCCCGCGCACACGTGTGGGCTGAATCGCTTCATCGACGGGCATGTTTTCCGTCAAAACATGGTAAGTCGATTTGGATCGCGCATCGCGCGGGACGCCTAAGCCTGTTGACGCATTGCCTTGCGGGTCCATGTCGATCAGCAGGACACGCTGATCCAGCTCGGACAGAGCCGCTGCCAGATTAATGGCGGTGGTTGTCTTACCGACACCGCCTTTCTGGTTAACAATGGCCATGATGCGCTTGGGCGTCATGAGAAATCCTTTAGACCGCAGGTTTACGCGGTCTACTTCACCATTTTGCGGTCTTTCTGTCTATCGCGCGGCTCAGACAGGCTGTGAAGAACTCATGTTTCACGTGAAACAGAGTGGAGATTTCGCAAAATGAGGATGGATCCGCCTTCATCCGAGAAGCTTGAGAGCTTTTCAGCCTCGAATGTCCAGTCTCGTTCGGCCTCCTGAATTTCTTCATCTACGCGCTCACCTTTTAAGAGAACGAGCTGTCCCTCAGGCATTAAATGTCGCGCGGCCATCGGTAGAAGCCGATGAAGCGGCGCAAAGGCACGGGCGGTAATCACATTCGCTTCCAGCGGATCAACAGCTTCAATCCGTTTGGCATGAATGACGGTCTTCACACCTGTTTCACGTGAAACAGATTTCAGGAAACTAGCCTTCTTCCCAGCGGATTCGAGCATGTGGACTGTGCGGTCCGGAGCGTCATATTTCGCAGCGATGGCGATGGATAAGGCTGGAAAGCCAGCACCAGATCCAAAATCAGCAATGGTTTTAGTGTTGTCGGGGATATGAGGCACAATCTGTGCGGAATCGAGGGCGTGCCGGGACCAGAAATCAGGGAGCGACTTTGGTGCGACCAGATTGATGGTCTTATTCCACTTCCGAAGCTGTTGTGCCCAAATTTGATAATCAGCCAGGCTGTCCGGATGGATCCCGCTTTCAGAAGCAAACTGTTCTGGCGTCATAATCAGGCCGCAGCCTGTTTTCGCACATACGCGAGGACGGCCATCAGCGCGCCGGGCGTGACCCCTTCCAGACGGGAGGCTTGGCCGAGGGTCGCGGGACGTGCGATTTCCAGCTTCTCACGCACCTCATTCGACAGACCGCCGATGCGAGAATAATCGAGGCTGTCTGGTAATCGCAGACCTTCATCCCGGCGGAACGCTTCGATATCGGCCTGCTGACGTTCCAGATAGCCCGCATATGTCGCATGGATTTCCGCAAATTCCTGGGCGCGTTCTGAGAGCTCGCAGAGTTCTGGAAAGATGGGCAGCAGCTCTGCCACGCCAATGTTCGGATAGGCCAAGAGGTCCTGAATGGTACGCGGCTGGCCATCCTGATTTATCGAAAGACCTGCTGATTTCAATGCGCTCGGTGTTCGTGTCGCTGTTGATATAACCCGTTTGGTCTCTTCAAACTCAGCTTGTTTCACGTGAAACATGTCTGCGCGTTCCTGTGAAACCAGTCCGAGATCAAGTCCAGTAGGGGTCAGCCGCATATCCGCATTATCGGCGCGCAAGTGCAAACGATATTCCGCACGGCTCGTGAACATGCGATAGGGTTCCGTCACACCCTTGGTAACCAGATCGTCGATCATCACGCCAATATAGGCTTGGCTGCGATCGAGAATGAGCGGGTCTCGGCCTTGTGCGGCCAATGCCGCATTCGCGCCAGCGATCAGGCCTTGCGCGCCGGCTTCTTCATAGCCCGTCGTGCCATTGATCTGCCCCGCGAGGTAAAGACCAGGCAAGGCCTTGACTTCCAACGTCGCGCGCAATTCTCGCGGGTCGACATAATCATATTCAATCGCGTAGCCGTAACGCTGGACTTTCACCTCTTCCAAACCACGGATTGTCCGAAGGAATGCGTCTTGAACCTCCACAGGCAACGAAGAGCTGATCCCATTAGGATAAACAGTATCCCCATCAGGGTTTTCAGGTAGTCCTTCTGGTTCGAGGAATATCTGGTGACGATTGCGATCCGCAAATCGGACGACTTTGTCCTCGATCGACGGGCAATAGCGCGGGCCCCGCCCGGAAATCCCGCCGCCATAGACGGCGGATTGTTCAATATTGTCCGCAATGACTTTGTGGGTCTGATCGTTTGTATGCGTAATTGCGCAGGCGATTTGCGGCACAGTGATCCGGTCCGTCATGAAGCTGAACGGCACAGGCTCTTCGTCGGCTTGCTGGAGTTCCAGCGCGTCCCAATTAATGGAGGATTTGGCGAGGCGGGCAGGGGTTCCGGTTTTCAAGCGTCCCAAGCGCAATCCCAGACCATAAAGGCGCTCAGACAGGCCTTCAGCCGGGGCTTCGCCCCAACGTCCGGCAGGTGTGAGTTCCGTGCCAATGTGAATGACGCCTTTCAGGAAGGTCCCCGTCGTCAGAACAACGCGTTCCGCTGAAAATTCACGTCCATCTTCCGTGACGACCCCAATAAGTTTGTTTCCATCGACAAGTAGGTCGTAGACAGCGCCTTCTTCAATGGTGAGGTTGTCTTGCGCGGCCATCTCGGCTTGCATGCCTGTGCGGTAGAGAAAGCGATCCGATTGTGTCCGTGGCCCGCGCACCGCTGGCCCTTTGGATCGGTTGAGCAGACGGAACTGAATGCCGGATGCATCGGCGACCCGGCCCATGACACCCCCCAGCGCATCGATCTCGCGGACCAAATGCCCTTTTCCCAAGCCGCCAATCGCCGGATTGCAGCTCATTTCGCCGATTGTCGCCGCTTTATGGGTCAGCAGCAGCGTTTTCGCGCCGACACGCGCAGACGCACTGGCGGCTTGGGAAAAGGGCATTTGGTCCGCGAGATCGATGCGCTGGGGGGTGTCATGGGCCGGGTCGCCGATGCA
>JBCBGR010000013.1:0-18899 GCA_038526555.1 Pseudomonadota bacterium | reverse complement strand
TTTAGGGACGCCGCGTCGCAATTCTGCAGCGCCTGTGAGGTAGTAGCTGCGCCAGGCCCCACTCTCAGCTTGGAAGCCCAATTGTTCGTAGCTAGCAGAAAGCCAGTCACGCGCTTCCTGATTGCCAGGATCAGCAAATACCACGTGATTAAACACTTCTGCGGCCCAGCGGTAATCGCCTTTGCTAAATGCGTCTTGTCCGAGCTTTAGAACAGACTCCGCGCCGCCCATGGCCTCGACGTAACGGGAGGCTGTCGCCTCATGGGGGAGACGATTATAGTCGGCTGGGACACCGCCCCACCATCCGAAGTAGTGCTGATAGACGGCCTTAGCGTTGTGATTGAGGGTGCCGTAATAGCCGCGGGTGGCAAAATCTTCTGCCTGAAAGTTGGGTTCTGACACGGCCTCAGCCGCTTCGACCATTGTGGCCCCGGCATTGGCTTTTCGCAGCGTCTGGTCATGGACATAGCGATAGACGTCGCGTTGTCCCCGTAAGAAGCGGGTGACATTCTCCTGACCCCAGGTGGGCCAATGGTGGGATGCAAAGACGACATCACTTTGATCGCCATATTCCGCCAGAACATAGTCGATCGCGCGGCTCCATTTAAGTGCATCCCGTACCTTAGCACCGCGCGGCGTGAGCACATTGTGGAAGGTGGCTGTCGCGACCTCCGCCGTACAGAGTGCGCGCAGTTCAGGCAGGTAAAACATGAATTCGGCGGGGGCTTCTGTTCCGGCGGCGTCAATGAATTCAAAAGTGACCCCATCAATGACTCGGATTGTGCCTCGCCCTTCGATTTCTTCCGTGGGAAGGATCAGGCTGATCGTTCCATTCGGTAGTCCTGGGCCCAGTCCGGAACCCACATGCGCTGTTGTGGAGCGGGGAAGTGTGTTGCCGAACATGAGTGTGGCGCGACGACTCATCTGGTTCCCGGCGATCAAATTCTCAGAAACAGCACTCTCAGAGAATCCTATTGGGGCGAGGACTGTAACACCCGCCACTACATCTTCGTCCGAGATCACGCCCCGCGCCCCACCGAAATGGTCAGCATGGGAGTGCGTGTAGAGTACGGCCGTCACGGGCCGTTTGCCTAATGTCTCATTCACCAATTTAAGCGAAGCAGCAGCGGTTTCCGTTGTTGTCAGCGGGTCGATAATGATCCAGCCTGTATCTCCTTCAATCACACTCATCACAGACAGGTCATAGCCTCGGACTTGATAAATTCGGTCTGCGACCTGGAAGAGACCATGATGGGCAGCAAGTTGTGATTGCCGCCAGAGTGAGGGGTTCACCGTGTCAGGTGCGTCTGTCTCAAGAAAGTCAAATTGCGGAATCGACCAGACCAGGTTCCCGTTTTTGTCGAGAATGGCAGGGTCCTCGATAAAGGCCAGCCGGTCTCGCCGTGCATCCTCACCATCCGAGCCTTGGGAGAGGTCAAGTCGGGCTGTAAGCGCGGCATTCGCATTTCGGGTCGCTTCGGTCGCGCTGCCAATGGCTGGGAGTCCCGCCGCGATCGCGGCTCCTGAGGGCTCGGGTGTATCCTGTATCGTTGGTTCTTGTGTGCAACTCGTCACACACACAGCTGCTAGTGCTGCGATCCAAAAGCGCATAACCCTCTCCCCATTTTAGGAAAGGCTATCCCAAACCCTGTCATGCAACAAGATGAGGTCGAATTTTGGGGCTGCCTTTGGCAATCCGGTAGAAGTGATCTGGTTCTTCAACCCACAAAAAACCCGCCGAGAGGCGGGCTTTTATTTTTGGTTTTGAAGAGCGCTGACTATTCAGCTTTGTCTTCTTCGCCCAGTGTTGTTGCGTCTTCAGCAGGAGCAGCTGGTGCAGGCTCAGCGTGAGCAGCCCGGCTGATGTCAGCTTCAGTTGCCACACCCTCTGAGGCGTCACCTTCGGAAACGGTTTCCTCAACGATTTCAGTCGGTGCGTCGCCTTCGAACATTTCAGCAGCGATTTCAGCGCGCTCTGCGGCGGCTTCATCAGCGTCTGCACGCTCTTCTGCCATCTGTGTTGCGATCACGTCTTCGCCTTTGGCTTGACGCTCAGCTTCGTCTTCAGAACGGGCCACGTTGACTGTGACAGGCACGGTGACCTCCGCATGAAGGCGAATCGTCACGTCATGAATACCCAATGTCTTGATAGGCTGTTCGATGACGATCTGGTTGCGCTTCACAGACACACCTTTGGTGGTCAGGGACTCGTAAATGTCACGGGCAGAGACAGAGCCGTAAAGCTGACCCGTGTCGCCAGCGCGACGGATCATGACGACCTGTGTGCCGTCGATAGACTGACCATCGCGGGCAGCCTGTTCGCGGTTTTCCGCGTTGCGCTGCTCGAGATATTCACGTTCGGCTTCGAAGCGGGCCTTGTTTGCTTGCGTGGCGCGCAGGGCTTTTTCTTGCGGGATGAGGAAGTTGCGCGCGAAGCCAGGCTTCACGGAGACAACGTCTCCCATATTGCCGAGCTTTTCGATGCGTTCGAGAAGAATAACGTCCATGAGTTTTCTCCTTACTTCACTTCGTAGGGAAGCAGGCCGAGGAAACGGGCACGCTTGATTGCACGGGCCAGCTCACGCTGCTTCTTGTGAGAGACCGCTGTGATGCGCGCCGGCGCGATTTTGCCTTTTTCAGACATGTAGCGCTGCAGCATTTTCGGGTCTTTATAATCGATTTTCAGGCCATTCTCGCCAGAGAAAGGGCAAACCTTGCGGCGACGACGAAACGGTGTCCGGCTCGGCAGGTTTTCTATACGAATGTCTTGTTTTGCCATAGTTCAATCCCTCCTTATGCGCGGTCGCGGCGCTTGCGCTCTTCGCGCTTCTTGAGGATCGCGGAAGGCTCGTCAGAGAATTCTTCCACTGAGATCGTCATGTAACGCAGAACATCTTCATTAATCCGATGCTGACGCTCAATCTCGTGCAGCAGGCCGGGCTCGGAGTTCACTTTCAACATGGAATAGTGAGCTTTGCGGTTCTTGTTCATGCGATAGGCGAGGTTCCGCAGACCCCAATATTCTGCGCCTTCCACAGTCGCGCCGAGTTGCTCGATGCGGGAAGCGAGATTTTGCATGAATTCTTCAACTTGGGTGGACGAGATGTCCGGGCGCGTCAGCACCACATGCTCGTAGAGAGCCATAATCTTAACCTTCAGGTCGTGGCGACGGCATCCGAAACCCGAGAAGGTGGGATTTCAAACGATGGATAGGTCACCCGAGCCAATCCCGGAACCCACCGTCAACCGATGAAGCGCGGCGCATATAAAGGAAATGCGCCCACTTCAAGGGAAAATAGCGGTTAACACGGGCCCTGTTTTTCTTGGCAGAGCGCGGTCTTTTCCGCTAAACGTCTCGTTCGTCGACGAATTTCGGACGATACAGGGACTTACATGATGTTTGCGTTCACTTTTCCCGGACAGGGAAGCCAGTTTGTCGGGATGGGCAAAGCCCTCGCAGGCGCGTCACCCGCCGCTAAAGCCGTTTTTGATCGGGTGGATGATGCACTGGGCGAAAAGCTCTCTGATTTGATGTGGAACGGTCCGAAAGAGGCGCTCACTCTGACAGCGAATACGCAGCCAGCACTCATGGCCTGTGGAATAGCGGCGATGGCCGCTCTGGAAGAGCAGCATGGCATCACCGTCGATCAAGCCAAATTTGTCGCGGGGCATAGTCTCGGTGAATATACGGCGCTCTGTGCGGCGGGCGCCATCTCGCTAGAAGATACGGCCCGTTTGCTCCGTATCCGGGGTAATGCGATGCAATCGGCTGTGCCAGCCGGGAAGGGTGCCATGGCGGCTTTGCTGGGTGCGTCCTTTGAACAGGCTGAAGCGCTTGTGCTGGCCGGACAAGCTGTCGGCGATTGTCAGATTGCGAATGATAATGCGCCAGGCCAGATCGTCATTTCAGGTGCCAAAGCCGCTGTTGAAGCAG
Source organism: Pseudomonadota bacterium (assembly GCA_038526555.1). Taxonomy (GTDB): domain Bacteria; phylum Pseudomonadota; class Alphaproteobacteria; order Caulobacterales; family Maricaulaceae; genus Litorimonas. Next base: position 14,965 of record JBCBGR010000013.1, on the reverse strand, counting down.
CGGCGGCGGTCGCCAAGGAACATGGTGTGAAGAAGGCGGTCATTTTGCCCGTTTCTGCGCCGTTCCATTGTGCCCTGATGCAACCCGCCGCTGACGCAATGGCGGACGCGCTGGAAGATATTGAGGTTTCTGCGCCTAAGGTTCCAGTCATCAATAATGTGCAAGCGGGACCCGTGACAGATCCCGTTCAAATCCGGACAGACCTTGTGTCTCAAGTGACCGGACGCGTTCGCTGGCGCGAATCGATGCAGTTCATGTTTCATGAAGGGGTGACCCTGTTTGCTGAACCCGGATGTGGAAAAGTTTTATCCGTGATGATGCGCCGCGCGTTGAAGGAAGCCAAAGGTCTTCCTGTTGACACGCCGGAGTCGCTGGCGGAATTTGCTGAGCTGGTGAAAGGCTAAGATGATGTTCTCACTTGAAGGAAAACGCGCGCTGGTCACGGGCGCAACAGGCGGTCTGGGCGGCGCGATTGCCCGCAAACTTCACGCGGCAGGGGCGCACGTGGCGCTCTCTGGGACGCGTGCCGAAAAGCTGGAAAGCTTGAAGGCAGAGCTTGGCGACCGAGCTTTCGTAACGCCCGCCAACCTGTCGGATGGCGAAGCGGTCGATGCGCTCCCAGGTCAGGCCGCAGAGGCGCTCGGCGGTTCTGTAGAGATTCTGGTGGCCAATGCGGGGATCACACGAGATGGTCTACTCATGCGAATGAAGCAGGAAGACTTTGATTCTGTTATCAAAATCAACCTGGAGTCCTATTTTCGTCTCGCTAGAGCCTGTCTACGGCCCATGATGAAAGCCCGGTCTGGCCGAATTATTGGGATTACGAGTGTTGTGGGTGTGACGGGCAATCCGGGGCAGACGAATTATGCCGCGTCCAAAGCCGGAATGATCGGCTTTTCGAAGGCCTTGGCGCAGGAAGTCGCCTCTCGTGGCATCACCGTGAACTGCATTGCGCCGGGCTTTATCACCTCGCCAATGACGGATGAGCTGAACGAGGCCCAGCGCGAAGCCACGCTCGCCCGCATTCCAGTCGGAACGCTTGGTACAGGCGATGATATTGCCAACGCTGCGCTCTATCTGGCCTCTGATGAAGCCAATTATGTGACGGGCCAGACCCTGCATGTGAATGGCGGCATGGCGATGATCTAGGTCTGAAACAGACTGAAATAGAATGAGAATTTGACAGTTCGCTGGGGTAGCGAAGCCTTTGGGCCTGTGCTAGATGCGAGCGGTCAAACCCGGCTAGGGTTGTAAATCAAGGGGATAGACCCAAACTAGCCCACGAAATGGCCGGAATCGTCCGGCGCCACTTTAAGGAAAATCTATGTCTGACGTTATGGCTCGCGTGAAAAAGATGGTCGTTGAGCATCTTGACGTGGAAGAAGATAAAGTTGCTGAGAACGCACACTTCATCGACGATCTGGGTGCAGACAGTCTCGACAATGTCGAGCTGGTCATGGCCTTCGAAGAAGAATTCGATATCGAAATCCCGGACGATGCCGCTGAGCACATCCAAACTGTCGGCGACGCCGTGAAATTTATCTCCGAAAAGGTTGGCTAAGGACACCTGACGCATGAAAAGACGGGTTGTCGTAACAGGCTTGGGCCTCGTCACACCCGTCGGCTGCGGGGTCGAACCCGCATGGAAAAATATCCTTGCGGGGCGCTCTGGTGCCCGCAAGATCGAAAAGTTCGATGTCTCAGACATCGCGTGCAAAATCGCGGCGCAAGTCCCGCGTAAAAGCGAATTTCCTGACAGACCTGACGCCTTTGATCCTGACGCCGTGATGAGCGCGCGGGATGCGAAGCGCATTGATGACTTTATTCTCTATTCAATCGCGGCCGCTGATGAAGCGCTGGCGGACGCGGGCTGGTCTCCGAAAGATTTGAGCGAAGAGACGCAGCACCGCACAGGCGTGATGCTCGGCTCTGGCATTGGCGGTCTGCAAACGACTTATGATGCGTCGATTACCCTGCACGAAAAGGGTCCGCGCCGTCTCTCGCCTTTTGTTATTCCGGCGATGCTGATCAATCTGGCGTCGGGCCAGGTCTCCATTCGTCACGGGCTGAAAGGTCCGAACCATGCGGTCGTCACGGCTTGTGCGACGGGCGCGCATGCCATGGGTGATGCCGGACGGTTGATCGCTTATGGTGATGCAGACGTGATGGTAGCAGGTGGCGGTGAAGCGGCGATCAACCGCTTGGGCATCGCGTCTTTTGTCGCCTGTCGGGCAATGACGACTGGATTTAACGACACACCTGAAAAAGCCTCGCGCCCTTATGATAAGGACCGGGATGGTTTCCTCATGGGCGAGGGATCGGGTGTCGTCGTCCTTGAAGAGTATGAACATGCCAAAGCGCGTGGCGCGACGATTTATGCTGAACTGCGCGGTTATGGCCTGTCAGGCGACGCGCATCATATCACCAGCCCGGCCCCAGAAGGCGAAGGGGGTTTTCGCGCTATGACGGCTGCGCTCCGCAATAGCGGGCTAGAGGCGTCTGATATTGCCTATGTCAACGCGCACGGCACTTCGACCCCGGCGGGTGACGAGCTTGAAATCATGGCAGTTGAAAAACTGCTCGGAGATCACGCACCCAATGTACTGATGAGTTCAACCAAGTCCGCCACAGGTCATCTGCTCGGCGCGGCTGGCGCTATTGAAAGTATCTTCTCTATACTGGCGCTGCGTGACGGTATGGCACCGCCGACGCTCAATCTGGACAATCCCAATGTGGATACGCGGATTGATCTTGTGCCCCACACAGCCAAACCGTTTGAGGGTAAAGCCGTCATGAGCAATAGTTTTGGCTTTGGTGGAACCAATGCCGCGGTGATCTTCGCCAAGGTCGACTAGGTCGACCGCGATGACGACCGGGACACGCCCCCCACAAAATCAGTCTGTTCGTAAGCGTAACCGCTTTACGCTGATCCTCATTGTGCTTGGCGCGCTCATTGTCATGGGGTTGGGACTACTCTTTGCGGCCTATTCCTACGTCAATCACCGCTACGATCTCGCCCCCGATCCCAGTGCAACGGATACAATTGTCTTCGATGTGCCACGTGGAGCTGGCCTGTCATCAATCGCTGCGAGGCTGGAGTCGGAAGACCTCATCAATAATGCGGACCTGTTCAAGCTCGTCACCATGATGCGGGGCAATGAAGCGAACTTTAAAGCGGGCGAGTTTGCCCTCACACCCGGCAGCTCCATGGCGCAAATCTACGAGGATTTAGCGGAAGGGCGGGCCATTCTTTATCCCTTCACAGCCGCAGAAGGCATTACGTCGGCGCAGATTGTCCGCTCCCTCGACGCGGTCACCACGCTCTCCGATGACAACCCGTCTGTTCCGCCGGAAGGGACACTCCTGCCTGAAACCTACCTGACACCTCGGGGCATGAGCCAGTCCGCCTTGCTTGAAACCATGGCGGAAGCACAAACAGCCCTGCTGGATGACATTTGGGATCAGCGCGCATCGGACTTGCCCTTTGAAACGCGTGAAGAGGCGATTATTCTGGCCTCTATTGTCGAGAAAGAAACCGGCATCGGCATGGAGCGCGATAAGGTCGCGGGCGTGTTCGTCAATCGCTTGCGCCAGGGGATGAAGCTGCAATCGGACCCGACCATTATCTACGGCATCACAGGTGGAGACCCGATTGGACGCCGTATTCGCCAGTCTGAAATCGACCGTGTGACAGACTGGAACACTTATCAAATTCCCGCGCTGCCACGCACGCCGATTTGTAACCCGGGCGAGGCGGCCATCCGCGCGGTGCTGAACCCGGCGGAGACGGACGCGCTCTTCTTTGTGGCCGATGGGACGGGTGGTCATGCCTTTGCGCGCACGCTCGCCGAGCATAATCGCAATGTGGCCAAGTGGCGTCAGATTCAAAGGGAGCGCGGCTTAAGATGACTGAGCTGGATCGGCTGAAAGAACAGCGGCGCGGTTTAATGATTGTGCTCTCATCTCCGAGTGGGGCAGGGAAAACGACCCTGACCCGACGTCTGCTGGCTGAGGAACTGCACCTGGCCATGTCCGTCTCAGTGACAACCCGTTCTCCGCGCCCCGGTGAACGCGAAGGCGTCGATTATTACTTCATTACCAAGGACAAATTTGCGCAGCTGGAAGCGGATGATCAGCTCCTGGAACATGCGCGTGTTTTCGATAATTATTACGGCACGCCGCGCGAGCCGGTCGAGGACGCGCTTTCTGACGGCAAGGACATTGTCTTCGATATTGACTGGCAGGGCGCGCAGCAGCTGACGGAGGCGGCCGCTGATGATCTGGTAAAAATCTTCATACTGCCGCCCAACATGCGCGAGCTTGAGCAACGCTTACGTAAGCGGGCGCAGGACAGTGATGAGGTCATTGCCAAACGGATGAGCAAGTCGGAAGCCGAGATTAGCCACTGGGCCGAATATGACTATGTGCTCGTCAATGAAGATGTGGATCAGGCACTTGGAGAGCTTCTGGCCATCGTTCGGGCCGAACGCATGCGCCGCCGCCGCCAGCCTTGGCTATCCGGTTTTATCAAGCGGTTGATTGATGGCGGTTAAGCCGTAAAGCCCTTTGTGAGCGCTTGAAATTGCGCCACCGAGAGCGTTTCAGGTCTCGCTGTTGGATCAACGCCAGCTGCCTCCAGCCAGGCCCCCAAATCAAGACCCTTACGTTTGGCGAACGGTTTTAACGAAGCGCGCAGCATTTTCCGTCTCTGTCCGAAGGCGGCTTGGGTCACTTCGCCGAGCGCTTTCAGGTCTTCAAATGGCGTTTCGAGCGGATCGAGGACGATCACAGCGCTGTCGACTTTCGGGGGCGGCGTGAAGAGGCGGGCCGGCACTTCCATCGCGATCCGGCAAGAGGCGACGCTCTGGCAAAGCACTGCGAGGCGACCATAATGGTTCTCGCCCGGCTGCGCGCAAACGCGTTGCGCGACTTCAAGCTGGAACATCAGCACCATTTGTTCCCAGAAGCGGGGCTTGGCGCTGATCCAGTTGATCAGCATCTTCGTGCCCACATTATAGGGCAGGTTGGCCACGATTTTGCGCGGGGCAGGGAGGGCCTCCGCGATATTAAGCTTGAACGCATCACCGTGATGAATGGATAGTCGGCCTGACGCGCTGGCAATATCGTCAAGCGGCGGTAGAAAGCGTTCGTCCATCTCAATGGCGAGGACTTGTTCAGCGCCTTCAAGGATCAAAGCCCGTGTGAGACCGCCCGGACCTGGACCCACTTCCGCGACGTGGACGCCATCCAAAGGCCGCGCCAGACGGGCAATGGAACGGGTCAGGTTCAGGTCCAACAAGAAATGCTGCCCCAGCGATTTGTCCGCGCGCAGACCGTGTATCTCCACCGTCTGGTGGAGGGTCGGAAGGTTGTCTAAATCATCCATGGCGATGGCCTGAGATTTCGCGTGCCTTGCGAAGAGCCGCAATCAGGCTGTCTGGACGCGCGATACCTTGTCCAGCGATGTTGAAGGCGGTGCCGTGGTCGGGGCTGGTCCGAACAATGGGTAGGCCGAGCGTGACATTCACGCCGCGGTGGAAGTCCAAGGTTTTCACCGGGATCAGGCCTTGATCATGATACATGGCAAGGACGCCGTCATAGGTGAGGCGGGCTTCGGCATGGAATAAAGTGTCGGCGGGTAGGGCGTCTGAAATATCATGACCTTCTGCGCGTAGGGCGCGGCAAACGGGATTGATGATATCTGCTTCTTCTGTGCCTAACGCGCCGCCTTCGCCCGCATGGGGGTTCAGCCCGCACACGGCTAAGCGCGGCGCTTCAATGCCGAAATCCAGTTCCAGCGCGCCGAGCATCGTTCGGGCTGCGCTCATGACTGTCTCAGCGGTCACAGAATCGCAGGCGTCTCGCACGGAGAGATGGATGGTTGTCAGTGCAACGCGTAGGTCCCTGTTTTGTCTGCGGCTTCGGGCTTGGGGGTCTGGCGCGGTCAGCATCATGACTGGGCCTGCGTGATAAGGTAGTGTGTGGCCGTCACAGAGCACGCCCAAATATTCGGTATGGCCGGGAAAGGAAAAGCCGGCTTTATAGAGCACTTCCTTTGCAATCGGGTTTGTCACGACTGCGGCGGCTTGGCCGGAAAGGGCTAAGCTGACGGCTTTCTGGATGCTCCCCGTAATCGTGTCGCCGTGCGCTGGGTCCGGTTCGCCGGGCGTCACGGTCGCTCCTTCGATAGGCAGAATTGGTAGGGCTTCCGAAAAACATGACTGAGCCTGATCAATCGTTTCAATGACTTTTGAAGTCAGGTCCGGGCGTTGCTGTTCTAGCACAGCGGGCGGTGCGATCACGGCGAAGGCCATATCGGGTTCGCCGCGCAACCGTTCCCAGGCTTTCCAGGTGATTTCAGGCCCAATCCCGGCAGGATCGCCTAATGTCAATGCGAGCGGACGCTGCGAGCGCGTCACGGTGGAGCCTATCCACGCACTGAAATGGAGGCTTTGCGACGCAGGTCACGTAAGTGACGGCGCGAGGCTTGTGCCAATTGCGTATCCATCAGGCGGTCTTCGACATCATCGCGTGTGGGAATTTCCGAGCCAGTGATTTCGCGCTCACAGACCACAATCCCCGCTGCGCCAGTCGGGCGTTCAATGGCTTCAGACATGGCACCGAGTTCGGTCGCTTCCAGAATGGTTGCAAGCTGCTCGTTCATCTCGGAGACTTTCAACTCGCCCATATCCGCGGATGTCACATTGATGTCTCCGTCAACAATGTCGTTAAGATTATCGCATCCATCGATTTCTGCGCGTAATTCATCCAGTCTCGCCGTGGCGGTTTCATAATCATCTGTGGTGACCGAGACTTGAGACAGGCGATAGAGCGTATCCGTCTCGGATACGCGGCGCTCAATGATTGCGACCACATAGACGCCACCCGGTACAATGACCGGTTCAGAAACTTCTCCGTCATCCAGTTCTGGGATGATGGCTGCGATTTCAGGGCGAACGTCGCCTGCTTTCACCCAGCCCATATCGCCGCCGGACGCGGCAGAGGGCGCGCTGGAGAATTGCTGCGCGAGAACGGTAAACGGCGCGCCTTCTGCGAGCTGCGCGATCATGGCGCGACCCCCTTCGAGCGCGCCTGCTGGACCGCCAATTTCGGGTGTGGCCTCAATGTAAATCTCGGCCATGCGGTAGGACGGCTCATCTGCCGTCGATTTGATCCGGTCCAGCGTTTCATCAATCACTGTGTCCGAAATACGGATGCGCTGCCCGAACAGACCGTTGGTGATCCGTTGCCAGGCGATTTCAGATCGGACTTGATCGCGAAGTGTTTCGATTGATACGCCGACAGCGGCAAGACGCTGCACGACTTCTTGTGGGTCCAGACCGTTACGACCAATCATTTGCCCAACGGACTGGTTCACTTCGGCGTCGGCAATCGACAGCTCGTATTTTTCCGCTTCCCGCATTTGCAGATGCTCATCAATCAGGTTGCGAAGGGCTTGTCGCTGAATTCTGACCAGTGTCTGCTCATCGCGCTGCGCGCCTGTTGTCGCCAGAATGAAAAGCACGCGCTGGCGTAGGTCATGACTTGTGATGATATCGTCATTCACAACAGCCGCAATCGAGTGCGCCGTGGGTGAGGGCCCGCGCGGGGCTTGCTGTGCAAACGCGCTGACGTAGACGGCGGATGAAAGCGCCAGCCCGATCAGTGAAGATTTCAAAAGCGACATAGTCTGCCTTGTCCCTAATATGGCGGTCTAACCCGCCTTTTCTTTGCTCATAACGGCCCAATACTGTGGGGGCAATCATATCAAGCGGAAGATAGCATAAGCCGCTGGGAACGATTGCGAGCTTAAATTTCAGTTAGATGGGCTGGCTCACCCGTCTTCAATGCGGGCGAGATAGCTCACCCCTAGCATCATCACGACGAGGGGAACTGACCAAGCCGCGATGAACAGAGGCAGGATAGCTACTTCGCCAAAGGCCACCACCATGGAATCGGCAAAGAAGACGGTAAAGCCTAAGGCCGCGCCTGTAATCAGTAAACGCAATGTTCCACCCTCTCGCGTCAGGCTCATGGAGACCCCTGCCGCGATGAATGTCATAGCGACCAGCATGATGGGCAGTGAGAGAAGACGGTTGAACTGCAAGCGCAGATCGCGGGAAGAAAAGCCAGCATCTTCATTTTCCCGAATTGCCCCCGGCATAGACCAGAAGCCTGCACGCTTTTCACCAATTGTTTGCTCAATCAGTGAATCCGCATCCATCGTGGTTGGCAGAGATACACCTTCAAGTCTTTGGAGCGTTTCGCCGGGCGCGTTTTCAACAACGCCAGCCAATTGCCAGTAACCTTCCGGGGACAGCTCTGCAAATTCTGCGTCGAAACGCCGGGAAAAACGTGTGCCACCATCGGTATCGACAGTCATGATCAGAAATGTGGCTTGGCTCAGGGTTTGGCTCGGCAGATCAATCTCTTCGGCGCGGATAATGATTTGTTGATTGCTCCGGCCCTCACGCAGCCAGACTGTATCTTCGAAGCGCAACATCTCGTGACTATTCTGACCGGAAGAGACATCTTCAAACGTTTCATACATGCGCGTGGCAAGCGGATTCCCGACCAGCGCCCAGATAATTCCGACCAGTCCTGCCAATAGCAGAGCCGGACGGATGATTGACCAAGCAGATTGCCCAGACGCCCGCATGACGATCAGTTCGGACCGTCGATTCATGCCACTAATGGCCCCCATCATACCAAACAGAACGACAAAAGGGATGGTCTGCTCAATGAGGCTAGGGGTCTTCAAAAGCGTCAGGCCAAAGAGTTGGAACGACGATATGTCCGTATCCGTACCGAGGTCACGGTTCGCCTCCACAAAATCCACCAGCATGATGATCCCGGTGACGACTAGAAACGCCACACCCAAGCTGCGGGTGGCGCGGCCAAACACGTATCGGAACAGTGTTTTGGTCATGACGACGCCGACGGGTTCGCTTTGCTTGCGTGGAGTTTGGACACACTGTCCAGATAGTCTCTGGCTCTGCGTTTAGCCCCAAACTGCGTGACGCGGTTCCGACGGGAGAGATAGAGGCTGCAGACGAGGATCGTCGTGAGCGGGATCAGATATTGCACGACATTGGCGGCTTCAGAATCTTCAGCGGCTGAGGTTGTGACAAACCCCAAAATGCGGATAAAAAACCCAAGCGCAGCGCAGAAAACGATACTTCGCCCGTAGCCCATCCGGCGATGTTCACCCCGGATCATGAAGCAAAGAGCCAGCAACACGAGGGCCACATTATAAAGCGGGGCGGAGAGCCGGGCATGACCTTCGGACATGAAGGCGAGACGTCGCGACTCTGGCAGATACTGTCCTGGATCTGGCTGCAGAAGTTCGTTCAGATAGAGATCAGATGGTTTGAGCCGCATCCGCGTGTCGAAGGCGAACGCATCAGACAGGTCGAGGCGATAGTCTTCAAACTGGATAATATCGAGTGAGCCATCAGAAAGGCGTTTCTGGACGGCGCCATCCCGCAGCAGCAGTGCCGCACCTGACGGTGTCCGCTGCACATCGCCTGTTTTCGCTGTGTGGGTGATAATGTCCTGAGGGTCGCGGCCATCGTGAATGATGATGTCTTCCAAATTGCCGCCCGGTCCGAGTTCGCGCGCATAGAGGGTCAGGTTCCGAGAGGGGGTGACGAAGCTCCCCGTTTTGACCAGTTGAGAGGCTAGGTCCGTTCGCACCTTGTAAACTTCGACCCGCATCTGACGGAAGGAAGCAGGCTGGACAAAGAGCGTGATCATCAAGTGGACGATCATGGCGATCAACCCGAGGCGCACGAGCGGTGATCCGATCTGCCAAGGCGAGGCTCCGGCGGCTTTTGCGACAATCACTTCCGAATCGCCGTTCAAACGGTTGAGCGCATAGAGTGTCGCCATGAAGACGGCGAGTGGGAGGATGATGCCGATCAGTTGTGGAAGCGCCAGGCCAGTGATTTTCAGGAATGTGAGAGCGCTCTGGCGATTTTCAACAATGATATCAAGCGTTTGCAAAGACTGCGTCAACAAGGCTAACAATGCGAGGGCCGCCAAGGCGAGCACGGAGGGCCAAAAGGCCTGCATCCAGAGATATCGCTGAATAAGCGGCATAGGATTGCGGCATGGCCTCCAAACAGTCAATTGTCCCGGGGTTTCACGGGAATGTGGTCACATTATGTGACTTCATCAGCGTAATCTGGTTTTAATTCCGCGCGGAGCGCATTACCAGTGCCGTTCCTGAAACAACCGCACATCATTCCAAAACGTAATATAAACTATGACGGCTATCGATAAAAACTCCGCAGAACTCACTGAAACCGTTGAGGTCTCCTTTGTCTCGGATGAGGCGGCTACTCAAGGCGCGGCCTTGGTCATCGCAGACTCGGACTATGACCGACTATATCCCGATGCAGGCCTGAAGGCTATTGCTGAAGCGACGGGTTTCAAAGGCAAGGCCGGTCAGAAATTCTCAGCCTTCGTTCCTCAAGGCGATAGCGCCGTTCACATCTATGTCCGGGCCCGCGGAAGCAAAGACGAGTTCGATTATGAAATGGCTGTGGCAGAGACGGCCAAAGCCATGAAGGGTACTGGCGTTCAAGAACTCACCATTCACTTGGGCGGAACGGATGCAACGGCCGATGATGCGGCTCGCGCCGCTTTGGGTGCGCGTCTCGCCAACTATATTTTCAGCCGTCGCAAGTCCAAAAAGACGATTTCCAAGACGCCACGACTGACGACAGTTAACGTCGCGACGCAAGATCCAGAGGCGGCGCAAAAGGCCTACGATAACTATTATGGCCCTGTTGGTGACGGCGTGATTTTTGCGCGTGATCTTGTGAATGAGCCGCCCAATGTTCTCTATCCAGAGACATACAAAGAGCGTCTCGTCTCCCTCGAAAAGCTCGGTCTAGAGGTTGAAGTCCTCAATGAAGCGCAAATGGACGAGCTCGGCATGGAAGCGCTGCTCGGCGTCGGTAAAGGCTCAGAGCGCGAAAGCTTCATTGTTGTCTTGAAGCACCTTCACGGCGACAAAGATGACGCCCCAGCCCTGCTGGTCGGCAAAGGTCTGACATTCGACTCTGGCGGTATTTCTCTCAAGCCCGGTGCCAATATGTGGGACATGAAAGGCGATATGGGCGGTTCTGCCGCTGTCGTCGGGACGATGATGGCACTCGCTAAGCGTAAGGCGAAAGCCAACGTGATCGGCGTTGTGGGTCTTGTTGAAAACATGCCAGACGGACGTGCACAGAACCCTGGTGATATCGTGACTTCGATGAGCGGTCAGACGATTGAAGTGCAAAATACGGACGCGGAAGGTCGTCTCGTGCTCTGCGATGCGCTGCATTACTCGATCACGAAATATAAGCCTGCCGCCTGTGTCGATCTGGCGACACTAACCGGGGCGATCATCATTGGTCTTGGCCACGAGTATGCGGGTCTTTTCTCGAATGATGATGGGCTGGCGGAGCAATTGTCGCTCGCGGGTGATGCGTCGACGGACAAGGTGTGGCGTCTTCCGCTCGGCAAGCCTTATGACAAACTGCTCAATAGCCCGAATGCCGACATGAAGAATATTGGTGGACGAGCGGCCGGCTCGATTACAGCGGCGCAGTTCCTGCAACGTTTTGTCGGTGAAGATACGCCATGGGCGCACTTGGATGTGGCAGGTACGGCGATGAAGCCATCCGGACGTCATGATCCCCGCGAAACGACCTTCGGTACCGGCTTTGGCGTCCGTTTGCTCAATCGCTGGATCGTCGCCAATTTTGAAGGCGCGGATGACTAAGTCAAGATTGCTTTGAAATTTGGCCCCCGATCACGCTAAGCGAGATCGGAGCTATGACCAAAACGCCTGAATACTGGTTTTACCATCTCGAAGCGAGCACGCTGAAAGGTGTGCTCCCCGATCTGCTAGGCAAGACTCTGCAAAAAGGGTGGCGTGCACTCGTACGATTTCCGGATGGGACTGATCTAGCGGATTGGGATGACTTCCTCTGGACCTATCAGGACACGAGTTTCCTGCCTCATGGTCGCGAAGATCAGGGGCGTGCCGATATGCAACCTGTTCTGCTAGCAAACAGTGCGCAAAGTGCTGAGGGTTTTGACGCGGTTTTCCTGATCGATGGGGCAAAACTAGACGACGTCACCGCTGCAGAGCGCGTCATGGTCATGATCGATGGACGGTCCGAAGACGCCGTGCAGTGCGAACGCGCGCGCTGGAAGCAGCTGAAAGACGCTGGTGCAACGATGAGTTACTGGCAGCAAGACCCGCAGGGCGGTTGGGAGAAGAAAGCTTAACCCTTCAACTCATCTGCCTCTGCGAGAGCCGCATGAATAGCGCTTACGACAACTGAGCCTTGCCCGACAGCAGAGGCGACGCGCTTGACCGAGTTTTTGCGAACATCCCCGACAGCGTAGACACGCGGCCATCCGGTTTCGAAGTCCGTGGGGCGCCGTTCCAGTGGCCAGTGAGCATCCTTGAGCATATCCTCATCCAAATCGGCGCCGGTCACAACGAACCCATGCGTGTCGCAGGTCATATTGCTGGGCAGCCATTTCGTGAAAGGCCTTGCGCCGACAAACAGAAAAACAAAAGGTGTCGCAAGATCGCTCACATCTCCTGAGGCCCTGTTCTTGACCGAGACGCTAATCAGCCTGTCGTCAGTTTCCTCCGCAGCCCCCAGACCATTGAGTTGCGAGATTTCCGTTTCCGGATGCAGAATAATGTTCGGTGTCTCTTCCAAACGTCTGACCAGATATTCAGACATGGTCTCGCGAATATCGGCGCGCCGATAGAGGACGTGCACCTTTTCTGTCGTCTGACTTAAGAAGACCGCGCCTTGTCCAGCAGAGTTTCCGGCGCCGACAATGGCAATTTCGGATCCGAGGCAAAGCTGTGCTTCCATGGGGGTCGCGCCATAATAAATGCCGCGCCCTTCATAGCGTTCCAAATTATCGATAGGCAGGCGGCGATATTGAGCACCGGTCGCGATCACAACAGAACGTCCGCCAATTTGGCGACCATCTGAGAGCTCGACGCAAAAATGATCATCAATACGGGTCAGATTGGTCGCTTTGACGGGAGCGGCGACGCGTGCACCAAATTTTATGGCTTGGGTCATGGCGCGCTCCGTCAGCTCCTGTCCTGACACGCCAGCGGGAAAGCCTAGATAATTTTCGATTTTGGACGAAGTAATCGCTTGGCCACCCGGAGTTTTGGCATCAATCGTGACAACATCCAAGCCCTCGGATGCGGCATAAACGGCCGCCGCCAAACCCGCAGGCCCTGCGCCAATCACGAGTACGTCTGCTTTGGCGCCATCCGGAAGCAGGTCAAATCCAAACGCGGCGGATATCTCCGCAGGCGTAGGTTTGGACAGTAATCGAGAGCGTCCTCGCACCACGACGGGCAGATCATCCGCCGTTAGCCCCTTGGCCGTCATAATGGAGTGAGCGAGATTATCTGTGTCTGGCGAGAGCCAGCGATGTGCGACTCCATATTTTGAGAGAAGATCGCGGGCTGTGAAAACGCGCCGATCTTGCGCCGCGCCAATCACGATGACGGCCCCGTGGTTTTGGTCGCGGGCGAAGGCGCGACGCGCGGTGAGCGTGTTGACGAACACATCCGAGAGTTTGGAGTTCTCAACGAGGAGCCGCTGGAAATTGGCGTGCGGTATATGCAGCAAATCTCCGGCCTTACCCATTGTAATTCGAACCATGGACGCTTGCCCCGCGAGAATACCCACGTCGCCGGAGAATTGACCCCGCTCCATCCAGCCTAATCGTTTGGAACCTTCAGGGGTTTCAACAAAAATATGCGTTTCACCGCTCAAGGTGACGTGCATGTCCGCTTTTGTGTCTCCCTCATCGACAAGAAGCTCGCCCTCAGCATGGCTTTTGACGGTCCCGTAGGGCTTCAGTGCCTCCAACTCGGCGTCGCTGAACGTGTAATTGATGTTCGCAGGTTTGTTCGGCGGATTAATGTCGTTACGCGTGTCGCTCATGCGCTGTCACTGTTGGGCATGACGCAGAATTTCAAGCGCTTTAATAGCGGCTAGGTTCGATTTCGGCGATTTACGCGCCTGCGAGCACGACGTTCCTCGAGTTTCTTTTTCAGCGGAGGAAGCCGGGCAGGGAGTTCAGCCATAATCGCATCTCGCTCTTCCTTGGATCGTAATCCCCAATAGGCGATTTCATCGGTCGTGCGACCGCATCCAAAACAAAAGCCGCTTTCCTTATCCATGGAGCAAATCAGCACGCAAGGGCTCTCCACGGGTTCAAGCGCCGCAATCTCTTCGGGTGTCATATCATTGGCCATGTGGGCTCCATAACTGCGACAGATGAACATATAAAGGTTTTTTTATATCGACTTTTTGACGCGGGTCACCTAAGTGCAGCTTCATGAGCGACGAACCCGAATTGATCCTGGCTGATCTGTCTGACGACGACCTGGTCGAGCAGATGAAAGACGACCTTTATGATGGTCTCGGACCGGAGATTGCGGAAGGCACACAGATCCTGCTGGACCGCGGTTGGGACGCGAATACTATCTTGTCTGAAAGCCTTGTCGAAGCGATGCGGATTGTCGGCCTCGACTTCGCCGACGGTATTCTCTTCGTGCCGGAAGTCTTGTCAGCCGCCAATGCGATGAAGGGCGGTATGCAATTGTTGCGTCCTATTCTGGCCGCGTCTGACACGAAAGTCTCCACGGGCCGCGTTGTGATCGGCACAGTTAAAGGCGACATCCACGATATTGGCAAAAACCTCGTCGGCATGATGCTGGAAGGCGCGGGCTTTGAAGTCTTTGACTTGGGCATCAACACATCACTGGATGAATTCCTAGAAGCGATCGACAAGCACGACCCGCATATTCTGGGCATGAGCGCGCTGCTGACCACGACGATGCCTTACATGGGCGTGGTGATCGAAGATCTCGAAAAGCGCAACATGCTGAAAGACTTGCCCGTGATGGTCG